>CAKSGG010000286.1 GCA_934454215.1 uncultured Clostridia bacterium | reverse complement strand
GGCGCATGGAGTCCCATATAGCAAAGGCATATATTCCGTTAAGCATCTCTGCGCATTTTTCGCTGTAATGTATATAGGCGTATAATAAAACCTCGGTATCGGACGAAGTTGAAAATTCGTATCCGTAGCTTTTTAATTTATTTCGCAGCTCATTAGTGTTATATAATTCGCCGTTGTACACAATTGTAAATTCATGTCCGCATACGGTGCGTTTCATAGGCTGACTGCCTCGTTCAACGTCAATTACTGCAAGTCTTCGATGACCGAAAGCGGCGTGTTCTCCGACCCAAAAGCCTTCAGCGTCGGGACCTCTGTTTATAATAGTGTCCGTCATTCGTTTTAAAACAGGCAAATGAAACTTTTCCTTGCCGATAAAATTGTCTTTATAATTTATGTATCCGCAGATTCCACACATTGCAAATTCCTCCCATAATAAAACTTATTATTACTTTAAATTATGAAATTCATGTATTTATGTGAATAAAAATATTGCATTTGAAAAAATATGTTATTATCAAAGCGCATATGAGGGTTGAATATGCAAAAGAAAACGGCTTCGTTCCGATTGGAACTTGCCGTAATGTATTAAACAGAAATATCAATTTTATGTGGGTCGAATTGCAGATAATCGGCAGAAATAAGTCTGTATTCGATACCGTCTATAACGCCGTTCACTGCATTTTTGTGAGATGCTGAATGTAAATGACCGTAAAAGCATTTTGTCACATTGTAATTTTTCATCATTTTAACAAAATCATTGTCGTAATATTGCGGTGAAATAGGGGGGTAGTGAGTGAAAACGTAAATTTCACTGCTGCTATCCGCTGACTTCAGCGATAATTCCAGCCTTAGGATTTCACGGTCGTATATTTTTCTGTCTTCCGGCGAAAAGCTTTCAAGCGACGGACTGAGCCAGCCTCTTGTTCCGCATATTGTAATATTGTCATATATGAAAGAATTATTCTGTAAAAAATGTATATTTTCAAAACCGTTATTTTTAATAAAGTTTTCAAGCTTATTAATTGTACTCCACCAATAGTCGTGATTTCCTTTTAAAAGAATTTTTTTGCCGTTAAGACGGTTTAAAAATTCAAAATCCTTTTCGCTTTGTTCAAGATACGTCGCCCACGAAAAATCACCGGGGATAACTACAGTGTCATCGGGAGTTATTTTTCTTTGCCAATTATATTCGAGCCTTTCGACATATCCCGACCATGTTTTGCCGAACACGTCCATCGGCTTGTTGATTCCAAGCGGAAGATGAAGGTCTGCAATAGTATACAGCGCCATTATTTAATTCCTTTCGTTTATAAATTTTTGCACATAACTTTCAAGCTGATTTAATTCTTCGTCACTCGGCTTGAAATGAGTTGAGAACGGTTTGCCGAAAGGCTTTAAGCCGATGTTTTTTAAAAACCGCTCTGCAAGATAAGCTCCTTCGCCGCTCCAGCCGCATGAACCGAAAATAAGACACGGCGTATTTCGTTTGTTAATCATATCAATTTTGGTAAGCACATTCCATATACTTTGCGAAGCATTTCGGTTAATTGTGTCTGTGCCGACCGCAAAAGCACGGCACATATTCAATACATTGTGCAAATCCGTTTCAGTATCCGCATTAAAGCATTTTGCACTAATACCGTTTTTTATAAATACAGAGCAGACAGCATTTGCAAGTTCTGCCGTATATCCGTACACGGAAGAATAAATTATGGGTATAAAATCAACAGTTTCATGGTCTGACATATAAAGCTCAAGTACTTTCTGCGGATTTGTTATCGGTTTTCCGTACATCGGCAGAATTTTATCTATGTCAAGATTTTTCAGACGTTCCGCTGCATTTTGTGCATATTCCGAATATATTTGTGAATAATTTTCATCATCAAAAAAAATACTTCCGCTGTATAAAATTCTTTCGTTTTCGTAATATACCGCCATTGTATCGGTCCACGGTAAATTCGGAAGAATATAGAATTTAAGCGTTATATTTTTTCCTAAATCAAGAACCGCCTCATCTTTTGCAAGCTCATATTTAAAGCTTTTGTTAAGTATTTCGGTAAGATTTTTTATTCCTGCCGTTGATGAAACAATGGTCACATCGGGATAAAGCTCCATAAGCATATCCAGCGACCCGATATTATCGGGTGATGTATGGTTTAAAATTATGTAATCAAGCGTTTGTGTGCCAAGTGCGTTCTTTAGATTTTCTGTATGCAGCGTGGCGTTTTCTTTGCCGACGCATTCAATAACCGCAGTTTTGTTCCCGATTAAAAGATATGAATTATCACTGCCTGTTCCGATATTCATGACTATTTGCAGACGATTGACGCCCAATCCTTTCTTTGAGTGATATCTATAATTTCAAATCCGTTTTCAAGCAAAGCAGATTTGACATCTTCGATTCTGTCCTCAATAATTCCCGATGTTATAAATATGCCGTTATCGGTCATATAATTGCGTACAATAGGGGTAAGCCCGATAATAACATCGGCTACAATATTTGCGGCGACAACATCGTATTTGCCGTCTATTTTATTTTGCAGGGTTTCGTCCGTCAGAATATTTCCTGCATAAACATGATAATTTGATTTGTCAACACTGTTTCTTGACGCATTTTCATAAGCAATATCAACAGCATTCGGGTCTATGTCAACCGCCGTTGCCGACTGGGCACCGAGCATAAGCGATATAATGGAAAGAATACCGCTGCCGCAGCCCAAATCAAGCATTTTTGAATTTGGCTTTATGTATTTTTCGAGGTTTTCAATACATAGCTGAGTAGTATAGTGCGAGCCTGTCCCAAATGTCATTCCGGGGTTTACGTTAAACACGATTCTGTCGGCCGGCTCTTTAATTTCCTCCCATTCGGGCTTAATCAGTATTTTTTCGCCAATTTCGAGCGTATGAAAATACTTTTTCCAGTTGTTTGCCCAATCTTCTTCATTAAGAGTTGAGTAATCAATATCAAGTCTGCCGAATTTATTATCCGTATCAAGTGATTTCAGCTCCGACATACTGCTCTTTATAGCCGCAAGAATTTCATAGCCCGAGGGATTGTCGCTGACATATGCGCTTACTTTTGTCTCGCCCTCTTTTTGGCGCACAAGCTCATCGTCGACATAATCCCAGTATTGCTTGTTGTTTTCCAAAAAATCCTTGAAGTCCTGTTCGTCCTCAATTTCAATCCCCGTAATTCCAAGAGCATACAATCTTCCGCTTACAGGTTCAATGCCCTCTGATGTTGTATATATTACTGCTTTTATCCAGTCCATAACAGTCCTCCGTAATTAATTATCCAAAAAATCTTTAAGTTTCTTACTCCTTGACGGGTGTCTGAGCTTTCTTAATGCTTTTGCTTCTATTTGTCTTATTCTCTCACGTGTAACGTCAAATTCTTTTCCGACTTCTTCAAGAGTTCTCTGTCTGCCGTCGTCAAGACCGAATCTAAGTTTCAATACTTTTTCTTCGCGGGGGGTAAGAGTTTTTAATACATCACCGAGCTGCTCTTTTAACAATACAAAGCTTGCCGCCTCTGACGGAGCCGGTGCGTCATCATCGGGAATAAAGTCGCCCAAATGACTGTCCTCTTCTTCGCCTATAGGCGTTTCAAGCGAAACGGGTTCCTGTGAAATTTTTGATATTTCACGTACTTTTTCTATTGACATATTCAAGCCC
>CAKSGG010000285.1 GCA_934454215.1 uncultured Clostridia bacterium | reverse complement strand
TTTTTAAGGCTCCTGCTCTTGCCGCTTCCGCTTTTCCCATATACTAAAATCGGCTCTCCCATATTAAAACTCCTTTCCGCTGTAGCGCATTTCCATTATGTATCGTGCATAAAATTCGTTTGCCGGATAATCCTCAACCGCCATATCACTCTCGTCACCATAGCAGCCTGTCCGCTCCCTCTCGCACGCCGCAGCCGCCGCCTCCGTATTGTTGCTGTAAAACATCACTGCTCACCGCCTTTTAAATCATCTGCGTCAAAACTTTCCGTCTGCTCTTCTCTTATGTCAACAAAATTTAAATTCACATGATGTACCTCAAGACGCGGATAGCAAAATTTAATCATAGACGAAACAATGTCCTTTTTCGTTAAACCCGTTTTCATCGCCACATAGTGCAGCAGTATTGCCGCTTCCTCGTCTATTCTTATAATCGCCGGCTTGTCGTCATCCTTTGTGTTTGTTAAATCAAATATTAATTTATCCATAATTTTTACTCCTTTTTTATTGTTTTCCCTTGACAAACCATGCTTTTTGTGATATAATAATCATAGAGGTTATCCTCTTTCAAAAATTAGTTTGTCCTGAAATTGACCGCTTTTCAATCCCTTATTGGCGGTCTTTTTCTTTGCCTTTTTTTATTTCCTTTTTCTTAGCCCTGCTGCAAAAATCTGTAGCCCGGTTGTCCGTCAGCGTGTCCATTCTCTTGCAGTAGTAGCCGCTGTACCATGTTTCGCCGTATTCACATTCGCAGCACGTTATAATGTTCTTTTTACTGTTTAATTTTTCTGTTTCCTTTTCGATTATTCCCTGCACAATTTCCTGCGCTTTTGAAAATTCTATCTCGGTGCGCTTTTCCCGGTCTGTTGGATGCATAACATACGAACTGCAAATCAGACGTGAATTATTCGCACACCCATAATGTACTGCACGCAGCGCTAATAATTCTTTTTCCGTAAAATCAATCATTTCTCAATCCTCCTTTCCCGGATTTAATCGCGGAGTCCGTACCCATGCCGAAAACTCCCTTGAACACTCCATCAAATCACGCGCCCAGTTGCTTCTCGCTACTCTCGCCCTGCGCCGAGCTGCTCTCGCTCTGAACGCTCTGAGCCGCCTTAAATCCCGCGCTTTCTGCGCAGCCGCAAATATCCCGACAATCCCGAAATACGCTGCACTGTACGCTCCGATTATTGCTATTTTGTACATTTAAATTCCCCCTTGACTCTGCTTTTTAAATTCAAATCCTCCGCATTTAACCATGCTTCAAGCCGCTGTTTGATAATAATAATTCTGTCGCGGTCACCGTCGGCAACAAACCCGATCGGCAGCGTGCCGTTAAGTATCGCCGCTTTGATTTTCAGCGGCGTTGTGTGAAATATGTTCGCCACCTCCACCGCACTCATTAGATCAGCTTTAAACATTTTTATCACTTCCTTTCGGTCAAAAAATAATTAACATCTACTCCGAAATAATCGGCAATTTTCAAAAGCTTGTCAATTTTTGGAGTGCATTTTCCGTGCTTCCAGTCGCTTAAGGTAACTTGACTAATCCCCGTCCTTTTCGCCACCTGATAGGCTGTAACGCCTTTTTCTTGTAATAATTCTACAAATTTCTTGTACATTTTTTATCACTTCCTATTGAAATTTAGTATTGCTTTTTTATAATAATTGTGATATACTTAAACTATCCAAAGTAATTAAGTAAACATTATTAAATGATTTTAGTTAAGAAATCTAAAGCATATTTATATTATACTTTAGTTTTCTTAATTTGTCAATACATTTAGTAGAGTTTTCTTAAGCATTTCAAGAATTTTAGTAAAGGTGACTAATTATGTACGAGATTTTTGAGCAATTGTTACAATCAAAAGGTGTTACGGCATACCAAGTGTCAAAAGAAACAGGCATATCACAGGCTACAATATCATCATGGAAAAAAGGCACATATACACCTAAGCAAGATAAACTTCAAAAAATAGCAAATTTTTTTGGCGTTTCGGTGGATTATCTGATCGGGCGCAGCGTTGACAGTGCGATTACACCAAAAGAAACAGGCCCCGCGAGGCCTGCTGATAAAGTAATAATTTATCACAGAGATGGAAAAACAAAAGAAGAATATTTAACAAAAGAACAATTAGAATATGTTTCAAAATTCATTGAAAGTATAAAAGATATAAAACCGAAAGAAGATTTATAACTTGTTGTTTATTATAAAATCTTCAAATTGAGTATATACTCTCTGCTCAAGCTTAGACATTAGAAAACAGCTTTTACCACGCTTAAGAATAAAATCTTTTTCGCGAGAATATAAAATATTCATGCGGTCGGCTCTAAACGTAGCAGAAGTTATTGTAATATCACAGAGTTTTGCTATCTGTTCCGGTCTTTTAGCGCCGACGCCCCATAGCACGCACGCAGGCGCAAGCAATCGACTTGCAAAAACATTTGCCTCATGCTCTTTCGGGTTATCGTTTGGCGATGGTTCACGACATTGTATACAATTACCTTCATGCAGGAAAAAGTGGCCTAATTCGTGAGCAATTGAAAACCTTTGTCGCCCAACGCTGCATTTTTCGTTATAAAATATAATGTTCTTAAAAATAAAAGCATCATTTTCTTTTGTATGATTTTCATAATTCATCTTCCGTATATACTCATCAGCAGTTTTATAGCTTACAATATATATGCCGTAATTAGCACATATTTGACTTACTTTAACCGGCAGCTCAGATATATTGTTTTCAATTAAAATCTGCCATGATGCATTGCGTGAGTTTTTATATTTTTCATAGTCCATTACAGAACACCTCCTCTTACGATTATAGCTCACAGCAAAGCGAATTACTACAAGAAATATATTCCTGTACATTTTTTACAAGAAAGCAAATAGAATGAATATAAATTAATAACAATAGGAGAACAAGAAAATGCAGAACACAAGAAAGATAATGCCTGTAGTCGTGCTTAACCCGATAGGAATAGCAGAAAAGAAGCATTTTTATGAGGACGATTTGCCGCCCGGTTACGAAAACTATATTTATAACGGGGTAATTTACGCCATTAATATAAATGAAAAAATTAAACTTTTGACATATGAACAATTTAAGGATACAAAAAAAGTACTGAATAACGCACGCCGCGAAAACTCATTTTTTTCGTGGATAACGTTAATAATAGGAGTGATAAGCACAATCGCATCCATTGCCGGAATTGTAGGAATTTTTGCAAAAATCGAAATAATCGTATATATAGCAGCAGCGTGCTCTGTGTTGGATATACTCGTAAAATTAATTACAGGCGAACTAAAAAGCCTGATGTCATTTTTAATTATAACAGCATTTGTCGCGGCGTTCGGCGGATTTAGCTTTTATTCGGTATGCGTCGGAATATGCGTTGAAAACTTTTTGATGTCAATTCCGGTATATATAAATATAATTATACATACGGTCGGGAGAATATAAAAACAGCAGAACGATTACCACATAAATATATTAACAGGCAAAGGCAGGGATAAAAACAAATATGAAATTTAGTGAATATTCTGCGATATGTATATTTCTATTGTTTATATTAGGTATATTACTTGGCTTGGGACAAATGATATTTGCTGTTTTATATGCTTTTTATAAAACATATATTGAAACCATAAAACCGAAATACAAACTAAATCAATTAGAAAATGAAATAGACCATTGTATAAGTTGTTATGACACTCTTTACTT
>CAKSGG010000284.1 GCA_934454215.1 uncultured Clostridia bacterium | reverse complement strand
CTCAAAGGAAGATGTGGCGCTCTCCAACCAACCCTCGCTGTTTGCTCTTGCGGATTTTGATGTAAGGATATTTCCTTTATAGTCAGTGGTGTAAGTTTCGCAATCCGCGCCGTTCTCGGTTTTGATTTTATTGCCGAATGTATCAAAATATTCGCTTGTAACAATTGACGGTGAGTTTTCGTCGCCTATGACCGTTGTGATTTTCTTTTGATAATCGGCTGTAATTTCATAAGCATACGTTTCCTTGTAAATCAGCGTATTATCCTTATCAAATACTTCTTTACAAACCGGACGCTGCATGGTGTCATAGGAATATTTTGTTATACTGTTCGGTTTTTGTTTCTCTTCACCGATCATTTCTTCCGAATACAAAACTTCAACTGCAAGATTTCCGAATGAATCGTAATACTTTTGATTATAGTCCACTCTCAAAGAATTGTAACATATATTCTCGACTTCGCGGCTTCCTGTATAGGTTATCGTAATAATGTTATTCAATTCATCGTTTTCCCTTGTGGTCGATGGTCTGTAAAAATAGGTTTTTGTACTGCCGTCCGGATTGGTAACAGCAGTGACGCGGTTTGATTTATCGTAAGTATAGCTTGTAGCATTTCCGTTTCCGTCGGTTTTGGTAATCGGATTTCCCCAATAATCATATGTTGCCGAGGTTGTGATATCCTCCGAAACATTGTCATTATCGGTAACATTCTTTTTAGTTTCCGAAATCAAATTTGCACCGTTTTGATATACATATTGCGTTTCAATAAAATCATTGAGATTGTCCGCATATGCCTTTTGGTTTACAATATTTCCGTAGGAATCGTGTACATACTGAATTTTATTTTTCAGCACATTATTTTCATATGTATTGACATACTCAACACTTTTGCCGTTCGCTGACGGAACATATTCAAGCTTTATTTCCTTATCCTGCGTCTGTTTGTATGTTGTACTTGTCGGGAAATGGTAATTTTCATCATAAGTATATGAAGTTGCTCTGTCCGCTGCGCCGTTTGGCGTTTTGGTCAGTACATCACCGTAATTCCCGTCATCATAGGTATATGTCTTTGATGTAGCCATGCAATCCGAAGGATTCACAATTGAATAATCTTTCCAGCTGATTGCTGTTAAGAGTTTAGTTGTATTATCGTAGCTATAATCGGTCACAACATTATGGTCTGTGCCGCAGTCGGTCAATCTTGTCAGGAGAATTGTTTTATCCCTTATTTCCCCAATATAAGTATATTTAAAAATATCATATGACGTTTTTCCGGCAGCCAAATTTCCGTCATCAACGCGTACGGCATAATTATAGTCCGGAGCAATTTTTGCATCACTCGCATTTAAATAGTATCCGTCATACTCGCCGACATTGTTAATGTCATACTGATATGTTTTCTTGTTCAGCGAATAATTCGTATTTCCATATCCTTTCACCGATTCTTCACGGTATCTGTACGCTTTGCCGAATATCATAGACCCTTTCGGTGTGCAGTTTTTAACAAAGCGGGCATAATCAAAATAATATGACTTATATCCGCTTTTCGATGCGCTGCTGACCAATGCATACACGTTCTGAATACCGTCAAACTCATCAATATTATTATCATTCACAAACGAATTACCCGTTGCACTGTCTCTGCTGACTTTGTTATCCGCATAAAACTCATCATTTCTGTTCAGGAATGCAAATTTAGTATTCATTTATGTATAAGTGTAGTTGGTCGACCACCCCTCAGCATCCTTTACGCTTGACAAAACCCATTCGTCACCTGCCAGCTCCTGACATTCCGGGCTTCCCATAATGCCTATTTCTTTATCACTCAGTTTGTCAAGGGTATATGTATAAACGCGGTTATCTTCCGAATTATCCGGATTGGTGACAGTCATTGTTAATGTTATATCGCCGTTTTTCTTGTTTGTGGTTGTAAACACAACCTCGCGTCCGACAGTATCGACTATTTTTGTGATGTATGGGTACTCCTTCCACTTGCCCCAGACATTTTTATAGCTCTCCGTGTCACAATAGAATTTTATACGGTTGCCGAATCTGTCCTGCTTTATCAATAATCGTCCGTCTGTTCCGAAATAGTATTTTGTGCCGTCTTTTTGCGTCAGCACATATTTGCTCTGCTCACCGTCATGAATTACACTCCTGTCCGTTGTCAGTTTTATATCATTGAGTGAATATCCTACAAGATGATTTTCACCGCCGTCAATGCCAAGGTCTATAAGATATGTTCCTTTGCTGCCGAAATGGAGATATTCATATATGCCGTCATAACCGTGCCGTTTCTTCTTTAATCAAATCATTTATTGTTTTACCTTTCTTTTTAGCCTCCCATGTTACTGCAATATCCATCTGAACATTTCCCGAACGTCTTGCAAAGTCATAACATTCATCATCTGTCATGCCGGAGCTTTTCATTTCATCATACACATCATCGGGTATTTCTTTTTTATAGCCCCTGATATTGGCTTCAAACTCATCTAAATCAACCCCGTAGTATTCCGCAGTTTTCTCCCAGCTGCCCAACTCTCTATGCTTTTGATAAACGAGGTCCGGCACATTTTCTTCGCTTAAAACCAGTATTGCTGTAGCTCCGCATGCATCTTCAAGACTTTTTCTCATCGCCACTTCATCATTAATCGATTTATGATACAGTACCTTCGCATTTGCCGATACAGTTGTCAGCATCAGCGCCGCAAGAATTGCAACAGCTTGACATAAATACTTCAGCGTCATTAACAATCAAATATTGCATGTTCACATATTTCACTTAATGACTGTCCGTCAAATACCTTACTTGTCATAACTTCATCAATGTTATGACAATCAATTTCATCTCCATCAAATCCGATACAAATATTATGTGCATCAAACGGGCAAATAGCGCCGTGCTTTCCGTTATACTCAAACTCAATATCCTGTACTAAAGATAATATGTGTTCTTTTAATTCTTTTGCCGTCATAATATATCATGCTCCTTTCTTTTATGTATTTCTGTTTTTCATAATTATATCATCGCAGACACGTCTTGTCAACAAACCGATAAAAACATTCAATGAAAGCATGTTTTTATATTTCCGCCTTACATACCGTGAGTTTTGGCATGGCTTTATGCGGAAGACGGAGGTTTCATTCAACATAACCCAAGGTTACGGACAAGGTTGGATTCCGGGAGCGATGACCGAACGGTCCGGAGACTAATGTTCACGTGCCGAAAGACGGTATTTCAGCGGCGTTATACCCATTATGCGTTTGAAATGCTTTCGGTACGAGCGCACGTCCGTATAGCCCGACGCATCGGCGATTTCGTCAATCGGCAAATCGGTTTGCGCAAGCATACGGCTGCTGATGCGTATTCGGGTTTCCTGTATATATTTTGTGTATGTAATTCCGAAAGCGTTTTTAAACAAAAGGCTCAAAGCAGACTGTGAATATCCCAGTTCCGAGGAAAGCTCCTTTAAAAGACCCTTCTTTGCAAAATCCTTTTCCGCACGCTCAATCATTTTTTGTATTCGGAAATCTTTTTGTCTTTTTAATGCGTCGGTATTGCGCATTGCAGTTACAATTATCCTTATAAGACCGCTCCTGATAATCTGCGCATAGCCAGGTTTTTTATCCTTAAATTCATCAAGCATAAGTGTCAGCTCTTTTCCGACCGTGCCGCTTTCATCATAAAAAATATGTCCGCTGTCCTCCGCCTCGGGTAAAATTCCTATCAGATAGTTGCGCAGTACATCGG
>CAKSGG010000283.1 GCA_934454215.1 uncultured Clostridia bacterium | reverse complement strand
CTCAAAAACGGAATTGAGTCTGTTGTATGCTATGGCAGAGGAGAAATGATAAATGAACCTTTTGTATACAAAACGTCGACGGAGCTTGAAGCAAAGCTGAATAATCTCAAATCAAGATTGGGAGGACTTCAGTATGGCGGCTGTATAATTGCAACGCATAAGCTGCTGAATATTATAAAAAAAGAAAAGCCCGATGTTGTTCATCTGCACTGCATAAACGGTTTTTTTGTCAATATCTATAAGCTTGTCGAATTTTTAAAGAAGAATAATATTCCGACTGCTTTAACGCTTCATGCCGAATTTATGCACACGGGAAGCTGCGGTCATGCTTATGAATGTAACAGGTGGAAAACAGGCTGCGGAAAATGCCCGAATTTAAAAAAGGCAACGCTCTCATATCTGTTTGACAGAACTGCGAAATCATGGAGAAAAATGAAAGCCGCATTCGATGGCTTTAATAATATAGAAATAGTTTCGGTTTCTCCGTGGCTTGAGGGACGTGCAAAGCAGTCGCCGATTTTATCGGAGTTTAAACATTTGACCGTACTGAACGGGATAGACTACGAAACATTTAAGCGCCGTAAGGCTGATGATTTGAGAAAAAAACACGGTTTAGACGGGAAATATGTGATTGTTCATGTAACCGCAAATTTCAACAGCAAAGAAAAAGGCGGGCAATATATAAAAGAATTGGCAAAGCGCTTGGACGATGACGCTGTTATTGTTGTTATAGGCAGCCGCGAAAGGTCAGACGGTTTACCGAAAAATATAATTGATGTGGGAAGAGTGGAAAATCAAACAGAGCTTGCAAGATATTATTCAATGGCGGATTTATCTGTTATAACAAGCAAGAAAGAGACATTTTCCATGCCGGTTGCGGAAAGCTTATGCTGCGGAACGCCCGTTGTAGGTTTTATGGCAGGAGGCCCCGAATCAATTGCAATTACGGAGTATTCCGATTTTACGGAATACGGAGATATAGACGGACTTGAAAAGCTGATTGAAAAATGGAAGAAAACAGCCGCTGACCGTGCGCAGATTGAGTTATGCGCAAAGGAAAAGTACTCAAAACAGAGAATGACATCGGAATATATGAACATTTACAAAAATTTGCTTGATATGGAAGGACATAAATAATGACGATATATTATATTTTATATGCTGTTATGACCGTTATTGCATTAACAGTCCAGTATATTTCAAAGGATTTGAAACACAGAAGCGGAATTATATGCAGCTTGGGTTTTATATCGGTATTTTTGATTTTGGCGCTAAGACACTGGTCTATGGGAAATGATTTGGGGTATTATGCTATTGAAGATGTAGGATATGTACAATCGTTTGAAAAATTAAGTACATATTCGTGGAGTGAAATACTTAAACTGAAAGAATATTTAAACTACGAAAGAGGGTATATCATATTCAATAAGCTTGTAGGAAGCATTAACAATGACAAACAATTCTTTTTGGGAGTATGTGCTTTTATCAATATTTCGGTTATGGCGTTTTATATATACAAGAAAAGCTATCTTCCGTTTTTGTCATGGATTATATTTCTTGGCTTGCCGGTATTTTTGATGTTTTATTCGGGTATCCGGCAAAGCGTGGCAATATCAATAACAATGATAGCTATGTATTGGGTGGAAAAGAAAAAGCCGATACCGTTTATATTGACGGTATTGCTCGCATGGACATTTCACAAAACGGCTATTTTGTTTCTGCTTGCTTATCCGATGTATTATGTGAAATTGACAGATTTGCAAAAATTCATATTTGCATTAATGATACCAGTGGTTTTTGTATTAAAAGGTCCTTTGTTTACCGTATTGAGTAAGCTGTTTAAAGAAGGTGCCGAAACGGAAACTACGGGAGCGGGAACGCTGTTTGTGATTTTTTCGGCGATATATATAGCGCTGCTGCTGTTGAACAACTACCATAATAAGAAACAAAATGAGCTTATTAATTTGTTTTATGTAGCGTGCCTGTGTCAGGCGTTCAGCGGTATTTATTCAACGGCTATGAGAGTGGGATATTATTTTATGGTATATCTTGTAATAGCGCTTCCCAATACGATATATGAATTTCGTTTCGGAAACGGAAGAAGAGGCAGAAACGAATTTGTAATAAGTTATATGGTTATATTTGCTGCGTTTTTGTTGTTTGGAATATATTCAATAGAACATACGACGTGGGCGTGTGCAAATCCGTATGTATTCTTTTGGGAAAAACCGTAGGAAGGAATATATTTATGAATATAGGAATAATAACATTTCACTGGGCGGCAAATTACGGAGCGGTATTGCAGGCGTATGCTTTAAGCGAGTATTTAACTCAAAGCGGAAATACTGCGGAAATTATTAATTATTATCCGAAAAGGTATAAAAAAAATATTTTAAATGCCTTTGCAACACGTCATATATCGGCAATTGCAAAGAGAGTGAAAGAGATATCAAAGGAACGAAAAATTGAACCGTTCAGAAAAAAATATTTAAAGCTGACAAAGTATTTTAAATCAAATAAAGAGCTTTTGAAAGCAAAACAAAATTTTGATTGCTATGTTTGCGGCAGCGACCAAATTTGGAATGAAAGCTTTTTATGCTTCGGCGAAAGAAAAAAAACATATTCGTATTTTTTGAATTTTGCACCCGATGATAAAATAATTGCGTCGTATGCGGCAAGTTTCGGTACTGCGGAATACAAAGAAGAGTTAAAACCCGATATAAAAAAATATTTAAGCCGTTTTGATTTTATTTCGGTAAGAGAGAATACGGGACTGGATATTTTAAATGGTATAGGAATAAATACGGGCTGCGTTGTACCTGACCCGACGCTGCTTTTAAAGAAGAGTGATTATGAAAAGCTTCTTTTGAAAAATAAAAAAGGGAAATATGACTTTGTATATATGCTTCACGGCAAAGACAGTGACGCAAACGATTTGATTAAGTGCGAAAACGATAAAGGAATTAATACCGTTCTTTGCGGAAATATAGGTATTGAGGAGTGGCTGACAGACATATATTATGCAAACCATGTTATAACCAATTCATTTCACGGGACGGTATTTTCGATTATTTTTGAAAAACCGTTTACGGCAATTCTGATAGAAGGCTCGGGAATGAACGACAGAATTATAACATTGCTCGGTAAACTGGGATTGCAGGACAGAATATATACGGGAGATACAAGTATTACGGAAAAAACGATTGATTGGGAAAATACGGCTGAGAAATTAAATGAGTACAGAAGTATAGGATATGATTATATAAACAAGATATTAAACTATAAAAAGGAATTAAGAAATGAAAATTAATCAGCTTAAAGCGGGAGTTATTCTGTCATACATAACTCAATTGATACATATACTTACGGGACTTATATATACGCCTGTTATGCTCAGGCTTTTGGGGCAAAGCGAATACGGCTTGTATCAGCTTGTTCAGTCGGTTGTAGCTTATCTGAGCTTGCTGAGCCTTGGTTTCGGCGCAAGCTATATGCGTTTTTATTCAAGATATAAAGCAAAGGACGATTCCGAAAATATTGCAAAATTAAACGGAATGTTTATGCTGATATTTTTAGTAATTGCATTAATATGCCTGCTGTGCGGCGGCGTTATGACCGTTAGGGCGGATTTGGTGTTCGGCAGCGGACTTACGGCGGCGGAGCTTGACAGAGCGAGAGTGCTTATGGCTTTAATGGTATTCAATATGGCGCTGTCATTTGTAAACAGCGTGTTTACGAGTAACATTACGGCGCATG
>CAKSGG010000282.1 GCA_934454215.1 uncultured Clostridia bacterium | reverse complement strand
GTTTCGTTCAGTAATAATACATCTGAGGTCAGCTATTCATACGGCGTAAACGGACTCAGAAAGTCAAAGACTGTCGGAGGCGTAAACACGGCGTTTATATGGAACGGTCAAAATCTTGCCTGCGAAACAAAGGGCGCGGATAAAACGTATTATATCTATGACATGACCGGAATAATACTTTCCGAAAACGGAGCAAATTCAAAGAGCTATTTAAAAGACAGTCACGGAAATGTGACCTCGATTTATAACGGCTCACAGCTTGAAAATACTTATCAGTATTCGGCGTTCGGAAATGAAATTACCGGAAATGCTTTTGAACAAAATCCGTTCGGCTATTGCGGCGAATATACCGATAATGAAACGGGACTTGTTTATCTTAGAAATAGGTATTATAGCGTAGATACCGGAAGATTTTTGACGGAAGACCCGGTCCGCAGCGGTCTTAATTGGTATGTTTATTGCGATAACGATCCTGTAAATAGAAAAGATTCTAATGGAGAAAGTTGGGAAGAATACGATTCTTTTCTTCCTAAATGGGTACAAAACAAAATATTGGAATTAACGAATATGTATTATGCAGCGGGAGATAGTCGCAATGAACGGGGCGGATATGTAAGAGATGATATTCATAATGAGGCTGTAGCACTTCGATTGGGTTTTTTGGATAATATATACGTAAATTACGCAGTAAAAGATTTTGAGACTTTTGGAATTACAACTTCAAATTATTTGGATAGTTTAGGACTTTTGGATGAGGATATTACGTATTATCAAGCTTTATATACATACGCAATGGAATTGCAAAATTCATCAAGTACTAAGCATATGGTTCGCAATTCTGATGGTAGTTTATCAAATGAGTGGTTAAGAGCGGTTAGTATTTTAGGTGGTGTTAATGGAACGCCACGAAATAATCAGGCTCAAAACAGACAGGCTAGGGCTGCAGTAAAAAAGTATAATTTATCTAAAGAGGGACAGCGAGCTTTACATGATGAAATATCAAAGCAGGGTTTAGGATTTGATGAAATTATGGAAGTCGCAGCGAGCATTGCAGAACGTGGAGGAAAGTATGTTAGATAACTTAAAATATCAAATAAAAAATCATTTGATAGTTATAATTGGAGAACGATTTAGATACATTGGACGTGCCGGGAATTTAGTGTGGCTCGGATTTGGAAATGACACAGCTTTTAAAAATTACAAAGGTGAAAATGAAAAAAGAGCGCAATATTCCTTACATATTCAATGCCCGATTAGAATTATACATAATGAAATAAAACAAATCGGCTCCGGCGATATATACGAGCCATGCAGTACAATGAAATATGCAGAAAATTTTGATTGGGATATTCAGGGTGCAAATTTGTTTGATGAAAAAGCACGCATAATTGCAAAGGAGCTTTTATTAAACGAAATAACGGTAACGGATATAAAGTGCAGCGAAACAGGAGATGTGCGGATATATTTATCAAACGGATATATCGTTGAGGTGTTTACAAATACATCGGGTGCGGTAGAAGAGTGGAGATTTTTTGAAACAGGGTCGGATAAAGAGCATTTTGTAGTTACCGGTGACGGAATAAATAATGATGAAATTTAAATGTTTACGTGCTGTTTATGCATTACGTTTGACTTATGCTGCGAGGTGATAGAGTGAAAAAATGTTTATGTATATTTTCGTTAATAGTTTTATTAATGGTATGCGTTAAATTGAATTTTTTAAATAATGATACAAGCATAGACGGAAAAATCCTTTTTTGCATGAACAATGACAGACCGGCAATATATGACTGCTCGGATAAAACAATTAAGGAATTAGATTTGTCTGCTTCGCAGGCGGTATTTGCAGATGACGGTACAATACTTTTAAACAAATACGACAGCATATGCAAATATAATGCAGACACAGGAGAGAGCACAATAATATATCAGGGTGAAGATTTTGATTTTTTGACGGTATGCAATGATAAATTATTGAGCTTATCTAAGGATAATTTGATTTATTTGTATGATACGGAAAAAAAACAAAAGGAAATTTTGCTGCAGGACAGTGGTTCATATATTCATGCATGGTCTGATGACGGAAAACTTTTGTATTATTCGGATATGACCAACAAAATCAAATGTCTTGACACTTTGGCAAATGAGATAACGGAGATTGGGACAGGGAGGAGTCCTGTTGTTTGTAATTCTTTTATTGCTTATAAGGACAAGGATAGGCTGATAGTTGAAAATCTTAAAACAGGCAAGAAATACAGTTATTCGGGAGCTGCATATACATATTGTTTTTCTCCGGACGGCAGTGAATTGTTGATCGAAACCGAAATGACCTTGAATACCGGAATAAAAAACTTTTTTCAAAATGGCACTGTTTTGGGGCATAAGCTTATTGCTTGGAATTATGAGGAAAATAAAAAAAGTACAGTAGTTGCTTCCGGTATTAAGTCATCAAGCTTGATATTTGATTGGTGCGGATAAGATGAAAAGCTTGAAAAAATAATTATTGCAGTTAATTAACAAACATATGAAAGATAAAAGGAGTAAAATTAACGTGAGAGAAATCAGAAAAGCTTTTACGAGGGCTGCTATCGGTTCTACTCTTGTTTTTATTTTATGCATATTATATCTTATTTTTAATCCGTATTTGAAAGAGGCGGCTGTTCTTAATACATTTAAAAAAGATGTGGAAAGCATGAAAGCAATTGTGCAGGAATGGAATAGTCTTAATTACCCTGTTATGTTTATTAACAGAAAAATGTATGGGAATGATATAATTGATGTGGGCTACAGACCTGATGAATATATACATATTGATGAAAATTATAGTCATTATTTTGAATATTTGTTTGCAAAGAAAAAATACGAATATATAATGAAAGATGATAATGATGTTTATTTCACAAAATATGCTTCATTTGGAAACGGGTACGGTGTGGCGTTTTTTGCCGATGGTGACAAGTCGCAGAATGAATTAATTGTGTCAAGTAAGGAAATAGATAATTTTGATGGATGGTATTTTTATATTATGAGATAAAGATATATGGCATCTTGCGAGCTTTAAATTATTAACGGGAGAGGTTTTGTATATTAATACGTATTTTTCCATTAAAGATTGATTTATAAAAGATAAAAAATCAAAGGGATAAGCTGTTATGGTTTGCGGTTACTGTGTATCTGGCACAGCGGAGGTTGATATGAAAAAGATACATATAATTTTACTTATTGTCTTTGCGGCGATTTGTTTGTTGATAATTAATAATTTTTCTTTTGGTCCTAAAGGGCTGTTTTATAAAACGCTTGACGATTGTCCTAATACAACATGGGTTGATACGGATTCAAAGTTTTTGATTGAGGTATTTTATGGGAAAACAGATGAACCATATGAAAGTAAAATTGTATTGAGTACGCTTTCAAGTAGACCAAAGGAAAAATTCAATGTATATGTCAGATATGATAAGCTATATTTATTTAGACTTGACGAAAATGATAATGAAATTACTAATGTAATAAATGATGAAAACGGGAATGTTATATGCGGTCGAGCAAAGTACAGAAAAAATATTCTTGGTAATATTACATCATTTAAAATTATTCTTGATGGTAATCAAGCAATTGCAGGATGTAAAACATTAAAATTTAAAAAGAAAATCTGATGTTAAGTATAAAAGGAATTTGTGTACCACTGACAATGAAAAACGGCGATGCGACAGTAACGTATACGTATAATAATGTGGGACAGCTGACAGCAATAACCGATCC
>CAKSGG010000281.1 GCA_934454215.1 uncultured Clostridia bacterium | reverse complement strand
TTCAATATCGTTACAGACTGTGAATTTGTTTTTGCTGTTTCCTGCTCACGTTCAATGTCAAATGCAAATGTAATTTGTTGTAACAGTATAAATACGGTTATGAGTATTGATATTATTCTTGTGTATCTCATTAAGTTTCCCCCTTGTAAATTTCTGTTATATACAGTATATCATGATTTGAATATTTTGGCAAGAAGTATATTAAAAAAATCATATAAGGCTTTTATACCTTATATGATTTTTGGATATTGCTGTTTGCAAATATTTTTTTGGCATACTTACAGTCATCATTTTTGTATATTTTCGACATTTTATGGAATTACTCTTTATCTGAGTTGAATTTGCATAAAAATAGCTTTACCATAAAAAGCACTTCTAAACATAGAAGTGCTTTTTTATTATTCTGACGGACAGCAATTCTTTTTACAGCAACTGCTGCAATTTTTGTTATTATCGTTGTCCTCTATACCTTGTCTTTTCTTATAGTCTTTTATTGCAGAGGCAATCGCTTCTTCAGCAAGAACAGAACAATGTATTTTTTCCGGCGGAAGTCCGTCCAAAGCCTCCATAACAGCTTTATTTGTAAGCTCCAATGCTTCATCGACAGTTTTTCCTTTTACCATTTCTGTTGCCATCGAACTCGTTGCAATAGCAGCGCCGCAGCCGAATGTCTTGAATTTAACATCTTTTATTACGTTGTCTTCAATATCCATATATATTTTCATTATATCTCCGCATTTTGCATTGCCGACCTCGCCGACTGCATTGGCGTCCTCAATCTCTCCTACATTTCTTGGATGAGCAAAATGGTCCATTACCTTTTCACTATACATTTATATCATTCCTTTCTGTTTTTTACTTCTTCATAAAGCGGTGACATATCTCTCAATCTCTGTATTATCTTAGGAAGAACCTCAAAGATATACTCGATTTCCTCATCTGTCGAATCCTCGCTTAAACTCAGTCTGAGCGAACCGTGCGCAATTGCATGAGGCAAGCCTATAGCAAGCAGTACATGAGACGGGTCAAGTGAGCCGGATGCGCAGGCACTGCCTGTTGAAGCGGCTATACCATACATATCAAGCATCATTAAAATTGATTCTCCCTCTATATACTTAAACGAAAAATTAACATTATTGCAAAGTCTGCCCTCATCTTCAGGACCGTTAAGCTTAATATACGGGATTCTTTCCTTTATTCCTTCTATAAGCTTATCCCTCTTTTCTTTCATATATGCAACATTTTTATCAAGATTTTCTGTTGCAATTTCAAGAGCCTTTGTTAATCCGGCAATCCCTGCAAGGTTTTCTGTTGCAGCTCTCTTGCCGCGTTCCTGACCTCCGCCGTGAATAAGGTTATCTATCTTTACACCATTTCTTATATAAAGAACTCCGACGCCTTTCGGTCCGTGAAATTTATGTGCCGACATTGAAAGCATATCGACTCCCAAATCTTTTACATCTATTTTCATATGACCTATCGCTTGAACAGCATCTGTATGGAAAATAACCTTATGCTTTTTGGCTATTTTTCCTATTTCTTTTATAGGCTGAATAGTTCCTATCTCATTGTTTGCTGTCATAATACTTATCAGTATCGTATTTTCGGTTATGGCTGATTCAACCGAATCCGGATTTACAAATCCATATTCATCAACATCAAGATAAGTTACCTCAAATCCGTTCTTTTCAAGGAATTTGCAGGTATTCAAAATCGCATGATGCTCTATTTTTGATGTTATAATGTGATTTCCTCTGCCTTTATTTGCAAATGCTATACCTTTAATCGCCCAGTTATCCGCTTCACATCCGGAACCGGTAAAATAAACTTCATTAGATTTTTCGGCACCGATACATTTGGCAACTCTTTCTCTCATCTCCAAAAGAGCTTTTTCGGCTTTTCTCCCGACTTCATAAAAACGTGATGAAGCGTTTCCGAACACATCTATAAAGTAAGGCTGCATTGCCTCTGCTACTTCAGGTTTCATGCATGTAGTAGCATTGTTATCCATATATACATTCATATTTAACGTCTCCATTCGGTAATATAATATATGAACAGTCATTCATATGTTCTGTCATATATTATACCCCAAATTCATAAAAATGTCAAGTATTTTAGAAAAATTTATAAACTTTATAAATTTTTCTTTATTTCGGCAGCATTTTTAGGCATTATAACATTTAAACGGTATTTATTCGATATAGCTTTCAGATTTTTAACGCTGTCCCAAACAAATACATTTAATTCGGTTTGTGAGGCGGTTTCAAATTTTGATGAAATATTAATATTAACACTTTCAAGCATTTCCGCATCATTTAACTCATTTGTAATATCTTTACTTGTATTCCCTATTAATTTACCGTTTATTTTGTCTTTAACAGCAACCAGCATTTTTGCATTTGATATTTCTTTGTTTTTTGTGATATTTACCGTGGAAATATATAACTCTTTACCCGATAAGGAATACTCCGCTCTGTTTATTTCAATATCGTTAGGAATAAATTCAATAATCATCTGAGGTTTATATTCATCTCTGAAATCGGTGGAGACAGCAAGAATTGTCCCTCCTTCGTTATATGCGGCGCCAACTGAAAAATATGACTTTTCAAATCCTGTTTTTATACATTCTTTAACGTATTCCGTCACATCAAATTCACAGAGCATTTTTTCATTTTGAGGCATATCAATATTAGTTTTGAGTATATCATTTCGTTCAGCGGATATTATATCTGCCATAGCCCTCCAATTATCATAATTATTCTGTTCCGCAACAAATAAATCAGGGTTCAAATTTCCGAAACCTATAATGAATCCCTGCGATGAAGCATTTCTCATTTGGGAATGATTTTTTATTTTGACGGTTTTTATTCTGTCTGCATCTATATCAGGCAATGCAAAGCCGAATACTGCAGCCCTTGAAAATGCCGAGCCAAAGTAATTTACTTCTGCCGATGAATTAACAAAAGAATTACCATTCCCTTGATTATTATCAATCACAAGATTGCTGTCTGATATAATATTTATATTTCTTGTGCTGACATTATCAATCGTTTCTTCCAGTTTCGTGACAAAGTTATTTTCAAAGCTCTTACCCATATTTTTGAAAATTTCACCGATAACTTCATTATTGTATCCGTTTATGAGCCTTACCGTTTCAGCGGGAATTTCAAAATCCTCCGCATATGTATTAACAAATTGCTTTAGAGTATCTGCTTTCAGCGAATACAGTTCTATATCTTTTGCGGAAGTATCTACAGTAAGTACAATCTGCGGTTTTTTGCTATCGTCTGTTTCATTGCTGTAAGCAGTGTAAAACTCGGTATCCTGACTGTATTGAGAGCCGAAAATATCAATATTTTTCACTCCCTTATTGATTTGTTCTTTAACATATGATGTTATATCCATGCTTTCCGTTATATCTTTGGAAATTTCTGAAACATTCAATTCTGAAATCATTTCTTTTTCTTTGTTTTTGATAGCTTTTGATACGGTTTCATATTCTTTTGTTGTCTCAATAGCGCCTCTAAATTGATTTCTCCATTCAATATACGGTATATGTACTGCATAAAACGGAATTGTGGGCTGATTCAGTGCAACCTTAGACGGTGTTATTTTAAATTCTGCTTTTATAAGCTTTGACGAATCTATCTGCGGTATTGAGAAATTCAGATATGTTATTCTGTCATTCAAGGTACGCACTTTCATCAATTTGGAATTTATAACAACGTTTCCCGTCATATTGTTATTGTCCGTATAG
>CAKSGG010000280.1 GCA_934454215.1 uncultured Clostridia bacterium | reverse complement strand
TTTATGCGGTTTTGCGGCTCTTGTTTTTGATTTTATATGACGGAAAAGTGTAATCAAAAACCAAATAAAAGATAAAAATTCAACACGATTCAACACGAAAAATTAATACGATAAGCACTTGATACGAGAAAAGCTCCACACCGTAAAATTCGTGTGGAGCTTTCGATTTGAATATCATAATTTTTTATTAAAATGTATTGACAAAACATGGGTTTTGTGGTATAACAGTATTTGGGGAAAATGCATAAAGCATAATCCTATATATCGCCCTGCCTGGCTGTTACTAAGGGGAAGATAGCCGGGTGGGGTGAATTTTTATGCTATACACCTTAATTCATGTCTTTCAATTGTTTAACGCTATTATTACCTGTCAATGCCTTTATTTGCGTTATTGCGATTTTGTTTAGTTTTCTAAGCCTTTCCCATTGATCTATACCCTGCTCTATAAAAAGTGCATTTGTATTTTCAAGATTTGACAACACAAGTAATTGCTCTACAGTTGCATAATCGCGCATATTTCCTTTTAGTTCTGGATTCTCGCGCTTCCATTGTGCTGCTGTTTTTCCGAATAACGCAACATTCAGCATATCTGCTTCACTCGCGTAAATAATTCGCTTTTGCTGTTTTGTAATTTCGGGTGGAACAAGATTTTCTTTTATTGCATTGGTGTGAATCTTGTAATTCGCTTTGCTTAATAATCGCTTTACATTCCAATCCAGCAGCTCCTTGTGCGATTCATCAACCTTTAAACGTTGATAATCTTGAATAATATAAAGCTTAAATTCCGGAGATATCCAAGACGCAAACTCAAATGCAATATCTTTATGCGCAAAGGTACCGCCCGATTTTCCGGATTTAGATAATATGCCGATAGCGTTTGTTGCTTGTATCCATTTTTGCGGTGACAAAGTGAACGAGTTCGACCCGGATTCATTTCTAAAGGAGTCGAATTCGACCCCTTTAAATTTCGGGTTATTTAGTTGTTCCCACAATCCCAAAAATTCTATCGTGCTTCTTATCCTAAGCCAGTTTTTAACAACATCTTTTGGCTCATCAGGATTTTTATATCGTGCAATATCTGTCAAAGATATATAATCATCTTGTTCAATATTGGATATAACTGATATTTCTGTATCTTTAGCATGAATTACAGTTTTCACGTTCTTTTTCATTTGTTATCCCTCCCGTTTTCTAAAAATTACCTACATATTTCATGATAGCTTTAAGCTATAATTATATATGAGGTGACTTATATGAATTATTCAAAATACAAACAATCCAGGGATTTGTCGTGGCAAATATTAATTGACCACAACATTGTCAAGCTGCCTGTTAAGGTCAGCCAAATTTGCAGGGCGATGAATATAAAATTAGTCAAATATTCAGACGGTTATAAATATATAGCCAATTTCGAAAATCACGCCCTTAATACTGACGGCTTTACATTTCATAATACAATATTTTATAATGATGAATGTAGTACCGGTCGGCAGAGGTTTACAGTGGCGCATGAATTGGGACATAATCTTTTGCATGACGGAAAAGGGTCCAACTCTTTTTCTAAACCGGTCGAATTTGACCAATTTAAATTTTGGAAATATCAAAAATCAAATCAAGCAATGTCTGTATATGAAATTTCGGCTATCCCCGAAACGAGATTCTTTACTTGATTGACCAATTTTTGAATACGCACCGAAACATCAAAACTATAAGATTTTTCACCGCATTGTTTACATACCTGTGTAGGCACGTTTCGAATTACGATAATACATTTTCCCAAATCGGCAATATAATTTGTATATTGGGTTTCCAATTCTGATTTACAAAATAAGCAGTTCATTGTATTTGCTCCTTTCTTGTTTTAAAGTCAGCTTCCCATTGCTTTGTATCCGGAAAATACTCAGTTATTATCCATAATATATTATTCACTATCGCACATACTATATGCAACGGTTTATTTGAATTGGTATACCCCAATAACAAGTAACTTTTATATGGATAATCTTCCGGATATTCTTCTATAATTTCCCCCTCTTTTAAAACAGGTAAAATATCAGCAAGAATATCTATTGAACGCTCAGAAGCTCTTTTATTGGCATGGTCTGTAAATTGTATTTTATGTTCTTTAGCCAAAAGGTGTATTTGCTCTAATTCACTCAAATTTATCGCCCCTTTTATTTTATATGTTGGTGTCACCTCACCGAGCTTTGAAAAGCAATCGCTTTGCCGAGGATTCTGACGGTGTTCATTTCCTCTTTTTCATAAACAATGTCATCATATATTGGATTTTCGGGACGAAGAATTATTTTATCGGGTTTTATGTAAACACGTTTTAAAGTAGCTTCGTTATTAACTATGACAGCTGCAACTTCTCCGCTTTCTACTATTGGTTGTTCCTTTATAAAAACAATGTCACCGTCAAAAATTCGAGCATTTATCATGCTGTCCCCTTTTGCTACCAAACAAAAATCGGCTTTTATGTCCTCGGAAGCTTCTATAAAAGTTTCGTAATCTTCATTGCAATAGATTGGTTTTCCGCAGGCGATTTCTCCAAGCATGGGAAATTTCTTTGTTTTTATTGGGTGTATACCGTATTTATTAAAATTCGAGATGTTATCTATTTGCATATTATCTGTATCATCAATCAAGTAATCCACACTAACATCAAGGATACTTGCAAGATTTCCAACAGTACTAATCATAGGTTCTTGTTTTTCATGTTCATATTTAGATAATGTCCCTTTACTTAAAGCACCATCAAATTGCTTGTTGTAAACGTCAGCTAACTGCTCAAGGGTAAATCCTTTACGTTTACGAGCCTCCAGTAATTTTTTGCCGAACATTGCGACACCGCCCTTTCAAATACTATGTTAGCACATAAATTAACTTTTGTCAAGTTAAAAATAAAAAAAGTTTCGAAAAAAATAATTTTTTTTTGAAAACCTCTTGACAAACGTTTTGTAAATTGTTATAATGTTAATGAAAACGAAACAAGGAGGTGCGAGAATGTATAAGGACAGAAAAATAAAACATAAACCTTATAATAAATTTAGAGGGTGTTTGGTTGAAAGAAAAATAACGTATGCTGATGTTGCCAAAACATTGGATATTACAGAAACATCGGTAGGTCAAAAAATAAATGGAATTTCGGATTTCTATTTAACTGAAGTAAAAAAAATTAAAAATGTATACGGTATTGAACCCAATATTTTTTTTGCGGTGTAGGTTTCGATAACGAAACAAAAAAACATAGCACGTTCGGCATGAGGAGGTGATACTATGAACAATCAAACAAACGATGCCTTATGTGATATTTTAAGGAAAATCAAAGATATCATTAAATCGGGGCAAATATCAACCGAGGAATTGGTTACATTAACGGATTCGGCTGTCAAGGTTGCAGGAACTATCCAAGGCGGCAGTAACGACTACGGTTGGTATTATGCCGACGGTAAAGAATATCATGGAACGATGTCGAAGTAAAAGAAAAATATGTCAAATACCGCGAGGAGGTAATGATAGATGAGTTTATCGAAAAATGAAATAGACACAATTCTCGCAATTGCTGCTTTAATAGTAGCAATTCTAACAACAATATCAAGACATAGATGGTAATTATTCTTTTGGGGTTATGATAAAACTTTTTTTAGCTTTCAGATTTGTCAATATGAGTTTTTTAAAAGGCGCGGTAATCGTAGCACAATCAGCATAAGCCTGCAAATAAAAAGTCAAGAGTTTTTTAGAAAAAAATTAAAAAGATTTATGCAGAAACATTTGCAAGCAAA
>CAKSGG010000279.1 GCA_934454215.1 uncultured Clostridia bacterium | reverse complement strand
AAGCTATTGAGTGTTTGAAATTTGTGAATGGTGAAAAGATATGGCTAAAATGAGAATTTCAAAAGAAAAGATGGATTATACAATTGACCTGTTAATAACTATGGTAACAGATGAAATCGCAAATGAAACAGGTAAAAACAGAACATACACCGTAGAACAAATAAAAAAATATGTTTCCTCTTATTTTGATTTATCTCCGGAGGATTTGGATTCAAAAAAGAGAAACAAAGAAATTGCATACGCACGCCAGCTTGCAATGTATATATGCCGTAACCTTCTTGACTATTCGTTTCCGCGGATAGGGCAGGAATTCGGCAGGGATCACAGTACCGCAATGCATGCCGTAAATAAAATAGAAAGTGATTTAATAACGGATGCATCGGTAAAAAGTAATTATAACGATATTATGAAATCAATACAAGATAACTGAATTTTTTTTAATATTTTATTTATTAACACTTTCAACAGTTATTTTGTTGAATTGTGTATAATAAAATGTTGATAAAATTTATTATACTTTTTCCCGATTGATTTTATTAATAGCAGTCTATATGTTATTAACATGGTATGTTGATAAATTTTTAAGGTATAATAAGAAATTTTATAATTATTAACATTATTAATACCTCCTACTGCTACTACTGATAAACTTAAATAATATACACATTCCGCACAGCGGAAAATTTATTTGTTAAAAGGACTGATTATATTGAAAATTTCTTGTAATAATTATGATTTGCTCGAAGCGCTGCAAGCCGTTCAGAAAGCATCTTCTTCAAACACATCGTTTCCTATACTGGAATGCATACTTTTTGAAGCAGACGATTTAATTAAGCTTACGGGAAACAACCTTGAAATAGCTATTGAATACACGATTGACGGAGATATAATCGAAAAAGGACAAACAGCCGTTAATTCAAAAATTATATGCGAGATTATAAGAAGAATGCCTGAAGGAAACATTCTTATCGAAACCACTGCGGAAGGAAATATAAAAATATCGTGCGGTGAACTTGAATTTAACATTAATGGCATCAGCGGAGACGATTTTCCGAAGATTCCGGATACAGATACTTTAAATAAAATTGAAATCACGGCGGATGTTTTAAGCTCTCTTGTAAAAACAACCTCTTTTGCGGTTGCGATAAGCGATATGAAACCTATACTTACAGGTATAAAGCTTGAATTTAAGGATAATGAAATAACGGCTGCGGCAGTGGACGGCTACCGTTTGGCGGTTAAGACCGTTAAAACGGAAAATAAAATGCCGGAATGCAGCTGCGTGATACCGGGAAAGTCTCTTACCGAATTTTGCAAGATAACAGGTTCGGCAGATGAAGAAATTATAATCAATATAAGTGATAAAAGCGCGCTGTTTGATTTTGGAAGATGCAAATTTTTCACCAGACTTCTTGAAGGCGAATTTATAAATTATACAAATATTATACCGAAAGAATACAAATACAATTTGGAAGTAAGTGTAAGCGACCTTATAAAAAGTGTTGACAGAGCCGCACTTATGTCCGAATCCGATTCAAACAAGACTCCTATTAAGGTTATATACGATAACGATAAAATGTCTGTGCTTTGTACAACTCAAAGAGGAAGCGTAACAGATGTTCTTAATGTTAAATCGGAAGGTAATGAAATTATAGAAGTAGGATACAATTGCAAATATCTTATGGACGCGCTTAAAGCGGCGTCAACACAGGATGTAAAAATAGAGATAACGGGAAGCATAAATCCAACGGTTATAAAACCCGTTGAAGGCGATGATTTTATATTTATTGTTTTACCGGTAAGACTTAAATAAAGAGGTGCGAAATGAATATAAAAATTAAAACACCTTTTATAAAGCTTGATCAGTTTCTTAAATTTTCAGGTATTGCGTCTACGGGAGGAGAGGCAAAGCTTATGATAAGCGACGGCATTGTTTTTGTTAATGATGTTATGGCAAGCGAACGCGGAAAAAAAATATATCCTTCGGATACTGTAACGGTTAAAGCGGACGACGGCGATATTGTAATAAATGTTGAAGGCTGAAATATGTTTATTAAATGCATTAATTTAAAAGATTTCAGAAATTTTGAAAGCCAAAAAATTAATCTGAGCGAAGGTATAAATGTTTTTTCGGGAAATAATGCTCAGGGAAAAACCAATTTAATCGAAGCTGTTTTTATTGCGTCTATGGGAAAAAGCTTTAAATTTTGCCGCGATGCCGATATTATACGATTCGGAGAAGAAAGAAGCATTATAGAAACCAAGTTTTTCAGCAACGGTATATTCAATGAAAATACGGTTATATTTAATAAAAATGCGCGTAAAATTATGAAATCAAACGGATGCATAATAAAAAAAAGAATGGATTTTATAGGTAAGCTTAATGTTATACTGTTTACGCCGCAGGAGCTTGAAATAATAAAATCTGGACCTTATTTCAGAAGAAGGTTTATAGATATATGTGCCGGGCAGCTTAGAAGTAAGTATTTGTTTGCTTTGGCGGGATATACAAAAGTACTTGAACAGAAAAATAAGCTCTTAAAAGAAGAAAAAACGGATACTTTGTATCTCTGGAACGAAAGACTTGCGGAATACGGAAGTATTGTTTTATGGTACAGAATAACTCTTTTTAATAAAATAAAAGAGTTTATAAAGCCGGTATATGCGGAAATTACGGATTATAAGGAAAATTTAAGTGCAGCATATATCAAAAGTTTCAAATTTGATGACGGTATATCCGCAGCGGAGATAAAAGATATTTTTAAAAATTCGCTGAATGAAAGGGAAAATGAAGAAAAAGAATATAAATCGGCTCTTATAGGACCTCACAGAGATGATATTATATTTTATATAAACGGTAAAAATGCAAAACAGTTTGCTTCACAGGGACAGCAAAGAAGTATAGTACTTGCACTTAAACTTGTTCAGGCGGATTTATTTTATGAAGAAACAGGCGAATATCCGGTTTTGTTGCTTGATGATATAGCAAGCGAGCTTGATATTGTAAGAAGAAAATATTTATTTGATAAAATAAGAAATAAACAGGTTTTACTTACATGTACCGATGCGGAAAAAATTGATAATTCAAGCTGTGCGGCTTATTTTACCGTTAAAAACGGTAAAATAATTTGACGGCAGGGAAGATTATGTTAATCGAATAAAACGGCACTTTAGACGCAATGTGCAAATAATTTTCTATATTCTTTGATCTGCATAGGAGATTTTATGTTAAAATAATTATGTCGACGCAGGGCGGCGGAACGGAGATTATTATGTTTTTACATCTTGGCAGTGATATTATGGTTTTTATAAAGGATATAATTGCTATTTTTGATTTTGAAACAACCACGCTGTCAAAAATAACAAGAGAATTTTTAAGTATTTCCGAGGAAGAGGAATTTATAATAAATGTTTCTCAGGAAGATTTGCCTAAATCGTTTATTATAACCGAAGTTGACAGAAAAAGCAAAATTTATATTTCACCAATATCATCATCAACACTTAACAAAAGGTTTGAAGAATTATACGGTGAAGATATTATAATGGAATAGCGGAGGTAATCATGGATAATCAAAAAATTAATTCTAATTATGATGAAAATTCCATACAGGTATTGGAAGGATTGGAAGCCGTAAGAAAACGTCCCGGTATGTACATAGGAAGTACATCCGCAAGAGGATTGCATCATCTGGTTTACGAAATAGTTGACAACAGTATTGATGAGGCTTTGGCGGGATATTGCAAGAATATTTTGGTTGATATTAACGAAGATAATTCTATTACGGTTACCGACGACGGTAGAGG
>CAKSGG010000278.1 GCA_934454215.1 uncultured Clostridia bacterium | reverse complement strand
TAGAATCTAATTCCGACGTAACATCACCGATTTCCAAATCATCTATATATACATTGTTTTCAAACTTAAAATCAACCTTTGTTAAGATGTCAGACGTTTCAAGTATATCAACCTTGCTCTGTCCGATTCCGTCAATATACAGTGCTGCGGTATGCTCATTCAAATCAATAACCTGTAAAACATCAATCCATTTACCTGTAAGAACTTCTCCCGTATCAAGTGAAATCTGCGGTTTGTCGACGCCGCCGTCTATCGCTGCATTTCTTATACTCGTCCCATTAAAACCTGCCTTGCTTATCGCTCTTTGGTCACCCGTTTTCCAATGGTATGCCGTCATATAATTACCGCTGTAGCTTGTCGGTATACCTGTCATGTATTGCTTATACCTCACATATGTCTTACCCGTAAATCCGTCTCCTATCCGGGCTGCCATAACCGTAAATGTTTCATTTGCAGGAACGCTCATATAATGATTGCCGCTCTCATCCGAAACAATCTTCATATTCGCACCTTTATTTGTTGACCTCGTAAAATCAAACAAGTCCGTATCAACTCCGTTGGCAAAAATTCCGCCCTCAAAATCATATTTTACTTTTGATGCTTTGTAATCATCAAAGTTATCGGGTGAAAATACCTTCAGCTTTATATTTGTTTGGGGGCATTGACTTGCACCAATCTGAACAGACGTTAAACCGCCCGTAACATCAAGTGCAGTACCTGCTGCGTCACGGCTAAAAGGAAATTTTGCAAGCATTGCTTCAGTTTTAAAATTCTCGCCATAATATTTCACAGTAATCTGCTTATCTGTAAAATCTATTAACATTTGCATTTTGCCTTTATCCGCAACACCGCCGCAATAATTTTCGTAATTTTTTTTGCCGTTTTCATCAAAATACTCAATCTTGGTTCTGTAAAGGCTCTTATTGCCAGCGTCATTAATTGCTATTCTTCCGATTTCAGTTCCGTTGCTTTTCAATATAAACGGTATGTTTATACCGCTTGACAAGCCGTTTGTTTCCCAATCGGCATTACTGAAATCATATTCTGCCTCAACCACAGTATTTTTTGTAAAGTCATACCCTGAAAGCTGCTTTTCAACATTGCTTTTATTTGAGATTGCGTATTCATCTGCAAATATATTTTCATCTGCACAAACCCCTGTAAATCCCAGTGACATTATCATAGACAATGCTGAAATCAAAGAAATTATCTTTTTCATATTTATTCCTCCCTATGTTATTTTATGATATTATCATTTTATATGAAGAAATCCTTAAATTAAATGATTATTTATAATATTTGTTGCTTTTTTGTGTTGCTTTTATTTATTCATTCTATATGAATCCGTTACAACTTTTACTTTATATACTTCATCTCCGTAATACACATTAATGTCGGCAGCGCCTCCGTTTACCGCATAAACAGTATTATTTTTCACTGATACTCGTATTTCGTTTGATGATGTTATTTTATCGGGAATTTTCATTTCCCCGTCTGTCCGCACCAAAACCTCTCTGCTTTCACCTTTGGGAATATATACCTCAGCCAAAAGCGGCGATACATTGCCAATAATCACTCCGTCTGAAAGAATACCGTTTTCAAACGGCTTAATGTATTTTTCATACTTTACCAAGCTTGAAATTCTGCCGTTGTTCGTCACATAATCAGAGCCTATTATATTGTTTTCCGATACAGTCATATAAGCCTTATCATCTATTTGAAGCCTTTCAGCTCCGGCTATGGTATTTATCCCTATAAACGAATTATTCGGATAACCCTTATTGACCGCCGTAAACTCATTTATTCCGACAAATTTTTCCGTCCAGAGCTTACTGTTTACAGGCGACAATATACTTTGATAATACGGAGCGCTTGTAAATGTTGCCGAAACAAGATTATAGATACCCAGCGGAAATTTTGTATTAATGAAAATATTATTTTCTATATTGTTTTCACGTCCGCCGTTCATATGTATACCCTCGTCGCTGTTTCTGAAAATATTATTGTGAATATTCCAGCCGCTTGTAAAATTATCGAGATATATACATTTAACAAGTCCTGTTCCTGCATTATATTTATTTTTAATGTTATCAAACGTATTATTGTATATATTTACACCCCGTCTGGTATATGTGTCAACACTGTATACAGCACCCATATCCTTTGCATTATAAGTTAAATCACTGAATTTATTATCGTGTATTTCCGTATCTGACGAGCGCAGAAATAGTCCCGTATGAGGTGCGGAGTGTATTTTATTGCCCGATATTTCAAATCCGTCACCCGCTGTTGTAACAGCTGACGTATACGAGGTTTTCCGCTTTGAAAAGTCATGTATATCACAATTTCTGACATAATGCCCGGCAGGTGAAAGAGTATAAATATCTCCTCCGTAAAGCTTAACTGCGTCGCCGCCCGTATATGATATTTCACAATTATCCATACCGCATGACGCTCCGCCCGAAATTTCAGCGCCGTTCATTCCGAAGCCGTTTATTTTCATATTCTTCAAGCATACGTTTATACTTCCGCTTACTTCAATTCCGTTTCCTCTGCCGCCTTCAAGACTTATTCCGTCTATATTAATGTCTTTGCATTTTTCCAGTCTTATAAGCGGCTCGGTCATTGAGGACAATACAAATCTTGAAGTTTCAAAATCCGAATCGGGATAATAATATAATTTTTCATTCTGTGTATCAATATAGTATTCTCCCGGGCAATCCAGTTCTTCAAGAACATTTGAATAATAGTAATCAAATGCCTTTTGGGGAACGTTATATATAGTTCCGTTCGTCTCAATTATCTTATCGGCAGTATTGAGAGATTTAATTTCAACATCATGTCCGCCGTAATCAACGCCGAAAAATCCCCATATTCTCACATTATCAATATTGCTCCATGATTCAATTCTGTTGTCATTATATTTAAAAGCTATCCCCTGTGAATTTCCCGTAATTTCATTTCCTGATTTTATATATCCCTCGTTCGGGTAGCGTGCAGTCGTCTGAGTTTGCCCGTTTTTTATCAACTCCGAGCATGACTGAACAAAAGGAAGATTCCACCCCGCCTGCGTATAATTGCCCGTATCAAATCCGCTGATGTCGGCACATAATACGTTTGTATTGTTTATTACTACGGGTAAGAAATCAGAATTATTTACTCTTTTTCCGCCGATAAAGATAACATTTTCTCCGTTATATGCTCTTATATTTATATTTTTACAATCTGACAGACTTATCGTTTTGTCAATATAGTATTCGCCTCCGCATATATTAATATTTACTGTTCCGTTATATGCTCCGGCTCTTTTTATTGCTGCGTCAAGACTTGCGAGGGGTTCTGAAATTTCACCTAAATTATTGTCATTTCCGCTCATAGAAACGAAAATATTATATTCCGAAGCTGTAACATCAACAGGTATCCCTGAGCCTGTCAGGCCTATTGCATATTTTTTACCGTCACTCAAAACAGCCGTATCACCCGCAATAATATATTCGTTTTCGGATTTTTGTATATTATCACTGCCGTAAACAGCACAGCCGTCAATAAACTCTCCTACAGTTGTTCCGTACGGCACATTCGTTATCATTGAATATTCATTATCTGCCTCAAATTTATCCGATATTACCGTCGTATCGGTTTTTTTCGTGCTGTATACATCAACATTGTCTATATATACATAAGCTCCCTTATTTACGGATATTTGCAGCTTATTTATTATCTTATTTCCGTCGTACATATTTGTAAGCGGTAACGGTTCGGTCTGCAATGGACGGTGATTTATGTACCAGCAAACAGTTTCATTTTCCGTATCTATGTC
>CAKSGG010000277.1 GCA_934454215.1 uncultured Clostridia bacterium | reverse complement strand
AGATACTAATATAAGCGATACAGATGCAAAAAAGGAAATTGAAGCGGCGTACAAAGCGATAAACAATGCGATGTGGGAGTTTGAGGTTTCAAACGATACGTCGAAAAACGATATTTTGAACATGGCAAAAAATGCACTGCCGGACGGAAGTCATGTAAGAGTGACGCTGGATGATTCGGATTTTTCAATGGTAAAAGCAAGTACGACGGTGACGGGAACAGTTTCGGCGACGTTGGGACTAAAGTGCGGCGGAGTTGAAAAAAGGATTCCTGCCGCAAAGACTGTTCCGAAGGTTATTACCGAAGTTTCAACAAAGATTGACGAAGACGTACATGAAATCGGTGTTGCGATAAATTCTTTGACGTATACAAATAAAATTACCAAAGAAAGTATGTTGGAGACGGCTCTTGCAGCAGTAAAGAATGGTGCAAAGGCAAGCTGGGAAAGCTTTACAATGAAAAAGGCGACATTTGAGGAAAAGGGCGATATTATCGGTTATCTGAATATCACACTTGACGAAGAAACAAGGTCAATCAGGATTCAAAAAACTATTCCTATGCTTGTACGTAAAATGCCGTCGGATAAAATTTCGATTAACAAAGACGAGTGGGAGATTCTCCGTGCTGCGAATGTTGAACGGGCAAAGGAAGGAATGTATTTATTTACAACAATAGCAGGATTACAGGATACCTGTGATGTTCGTGAGAAAGAATTGGTGGAATCATACTCACATACAAGACCGAACGGAGAAAAATGCTTTACAGCTCTTCCCGATTCGCTCAGAAAATTAACGCCTTTGGGTGAAAACATTATTATGGATTGCAGCGGTGACTTGGAAGGGAAGAAGTGTGTGGAATCATGGATGAACAGCCCGGGACACCGTGCAAATATTTTGAATTCAAGTTTTGGCTACATGGGCGTAGGACTTGTGAATCAAAGAGGTGCCGGCAGAGCCGTACAGATGTTTACGAAAGGAAAGACGATTGAATCTGTTACAACAAGCGCCGGAACGATGAGTTTTGAGGACGAAGAAGAATTACAGAAAGAATATTTGATTTGTACAATGTCTGACGGCGAAGTATCATATATGCCTTTGGATATAGCGTTTATGCAGAAATCGGGAAATACATATACCGCAAAAATACAAAAAGAAGGATATGCTGTTTTTACTGTCGGTGAAGACGGCGGAGCAAATGAAAGCAAAGCGCCTGAAAATCAGGGTGACGCAAATAACAGCATAACAATGCCTACCGTGCCTACATTTACAGATGTCAGTTCAGACGCATATTATGCAAATGCTGTAAAATGGGCTGTAAATAAAAAAATTACCGCAGGTACATCTTCTACAACCTTTTCTCCTAACGATACTTGTACCCGTGCGCAGATTTTAACATTCCTGTGGCGTGCGGTAGGTTCACCGAAGTCCAATGCTGCGAATCCGTTCAGTGATGTAAAAAATGACGCCTACTACTGCGATGCGGCAATCTGGGCAAGTGAGAAAGGGATGGTTACGGGCAGTGTATTTAACGGAGATACACCGTGTACACGCTCGTCAACCGTTACATATTTGTGGCAGAATGCGGGAGAGGAGGATGTGACTGCTGATAAGGAATTTAATGATGTGCCGTCAGGTTCGGATTATGCCATGGCTATTGCATGGGCTGTCTCGAACGGTGTAACAAGCGGAACGTCGGATACGACCTTCTCGCCTGATGAAATTTGTAGCAGGGGTCAAATCGTAACGTTTTTGAACAGAGCGTTAAATAATTAATAAAGAAAAGAGGAAAAAACAATGTATAAAAAAATATTAACAATACTTATTACATTAAGCATGATACTGACAATTTTACCAAATTCGGTTTTTGCGGTATCAGAGAGTGACCAAGTCAAGGCAGCAATGAATGCCATTAAAACAGGCAAGGACACTGCACAGCTTCATAATGATATGACTGCCGATGAGTTTTTGAATATTATGGCAAAGCTTCTTCCGGAGGACAGTACCGTAACACTGTCATTCACGAAGGAAACGGATTATAGAATATGGAATGCTTCAAGCACTAAGGACGGAAGCATATTTGCAAATATTCTGTTTACCTGCGGAGGATATACTCAGCATGAAATGTATGATATAAAAATGCCTATGCTTACGGGTGAGGATGCAGAACTAAATGCCGATAATGAAAAGCTTGACGAAGACGCAGCGGCAGTAAGCGGCAGATTAAAGACCATAGCTGTAAATAACGAATCAACCAAAGAGGAAATTTTGGAGATTGCACGTGAAAACATTAAAAACGGTTCAACAGTGGAATGGGTAAAATTTGAAAAGGTTGATTCAACATCAACGGCAATGGGTTCAATAAAAGGTACGTTAAGACTTACATTAAACAGTACACAGAAAACTGTTGAGATAAGCAAGTTAATCAGACTGGATATTCCCGAGAATAAAAATATTCCGAGAACGACACCTCAGCCTAAAACAACGGAAGAACCGCAGGAAACAGCAAAGCCGGAAGCTACACCTGCTCCGACGCAGGCTGCAACACCTGAGTTTACGGACGTGAAAGACGGAGCATATTATGCAGACGCTGTAAAGTGGGCTGTAGAAAAGAAAATCACGGCGGGTACATCAAATACGACTTTTTCGCCTGATGATACTTGCACACGTGCGCAGATTTTAACATTCCTGTGGCGTGCTGTAGGCTCACCGAAGTCAACATCGGAAAACCCGTTCAGTGATGTAAACAGCGGCGACTATTACTATGATGCGGCAGTATGGGCAAATGATAAGGGTATGGTTAATGGAGATACTTTTGACGGAGATACTCCGTGTACTCGTTCAATGACGGTTACATATCTTTGGAAAAATGCAAATTCTCCCGGAGATGTTGCCGAGGAAATGTTTGATGACGTATCAATAGACAGCGATTATGCGGCAGCAGTTTCGTGGGCTGTTTTGGAAGGCGTTACAAGCGGAACATCTGATACTACATTCTCACCTGATGAGATTTGTAGCAGAGGTCAGATTGTAACTTTCTTAAACAGAGCAATTGATGAATAATATTAATTAATAAGACAAAAGCGGTTGCCCGATATTGCAGCCGCTTTTTGTATTGAAAGAATTGTTTGGTGTGTCAACGTATTTGTGCATAATGTTGAAATTTTAAAAATCATACTTTGAAGTGGTGACAAAAAGGAGATTAAGTGATATACTTATATATGAAAATACAGTGAAGGGTGTGAGATGAACTGATTGATTCAATTATGATAAGTGCTGATATATCAGAGAAATTTCGGATTTTTATGGAAAGAGGGAGGGTTATTCTTTTTGAAGCTCCATGCGGTTTCGGAAAGACAACGCTCGTAAAAGCATTGCTGAAAAATATACCGCTGCGAATTATTGAGATGCGTGCGGATGATGCGGATTTTGAACCGCTGATATATAATGATGATTGGGATGTACTGTTTTTAGAGGATATGCACTTATTCCAAAGTGCTGAGGAATATCAGGGTCTGTGCAGTCTTATTCGGAACAATCCGCAGAAAAGATTTGTTCTTACAAGCCGAGGGGCTATTTCGGGAGAATTGATTCCGTTTCGTATAACGGGACTTCTTATAGAGATTGACGAAAATGATATGTTTTTTGACAGGCAGCTTGCGGCAGAGTATTTTAAAATAAAGGATATACAGGTTTCGGAAACGGAGCTTAATTCTATCATGAAAGTTACTTGCGGGTATCCTCTGGCGGTTGAAATGATTGCCGAAAAAATGCTTAACGGTGTTCGGTATAATCAAAGGTTAGCAAATGAACTTCGTTACAATATTTACC
>CAKSGG010000276.1 GCA_934454215.1 uncultured Clostridia bacterium | reverse complement strand
GTGCGCTTACTTCAACAAGTCCAAGTGAATAATCCGCCATTTTGCACCCTCCTTTTATATAGTCGGGAGCACTTTGGCAATACTGTCATGAGGTCTTGGTATTACGTTTGACGCATATACCTCTCCCAATTCCTTTGCCACTTCAACTCCTGCCGCAACCGCTGCCGTAACAGCGTCTACACTTCCCTCTATAACTACGTTCACAAGCCCCGAACCTACTTTTTCAGTTCCGATAACTACCACATCAGCCGCCTTCGTCATAGCGTCGGAGGCCTCAATAGCGCCCGTGAGACTTCTTGTTTCCAAAAAACCTAATGCGTTCATGTTTCCTCCTACGAATTGTTTTTGATGTGTCCCACAACGTCCCGTCCCGTACTTGTACGCAGAGACATTTTCATAGAATCATCAGTGGGTCTTGCAATAATGTGAGTATTAATAACTCCGCAAACATTTTCAGCCGCAGCAGCACCTGCCTCAACAGCCGCCTTAACAGCTGAAACGCTTCCTGCAATCTTTACCGCCATGATTAACGGCACTTCAACAGTTTCAGCATGTGCCGGCTTGTTTGAATCAATTGCAATAATTTTAACATCAGCAGCCTTTGCCGCTGCATCAGCCGCTACAATCGCCGTAACAAAGCCGAACATTTCTATTATACCTACCGCTTCATTCATAGCTCACAGCTCTCCTTTGTAATTAATCTTTGCTGACATATGCAATCTTTAAACCCTTTTGAGCCAAATTTGTCTCAAGAGCTTCATTCATATCTTCAAGAGCAAATCTATGAGTGATAAGCTCTTTTATCGGAAGTCCGATTGCATTCGCTCTTTTTAAGAAATCAAACGTTGTTGCATAATCTCTCAATGTATATACCCATGAGCCTACAAGCGTGATTTCTTTCGAGCATAAATCAAAATGCGGATTGATTGTTGCGTCTCCGCCGTTTATAAAGAAACCTAATTCACAAAGTCCGCCGCCGTTTCGGATAAACTTGTAAATATTGCTGTGTGCAACAGGCGAGCCTGTGCATTGGAAAGCAAAATCTGCCAAATATCCGCCGAACGCATCTTTGACTGCGTCTGCCAAAGCCTCAATTCCCTTATAATTCATGAAGTTTACGGTTGCGCAAGCACCCATTCTCTTTGCAAATTCAAGTCTCTGCTCGTTACCGTCAACGGCAACTATATTTTCAACGCCCATAGTACGAAGAACTGCTATACAGATAAGACCTATAGGTCCGCAGCCCTGAACAACAACCCGCGAATTAAATCTTAAAATATTCGTTGTCTTTGCTCTTTCAACCGCATGAACAAGAACTGCACACGGCTCAATCAAAATTCTTGAATCAAGGTCAAGGTCACTTACATTAAATACTGTTGAACCGCCTCTGATTAATATGTAATCACTGTACCATCCGTTCAAATGAACATCGTCATCCGGAAGAAGTCCGTAAACATCAGCACCTCCGACATTTTGCTTATTCAAGTCAAACATCGTTATATCGGGATTGTCCTTGAATATCATACAAGTAACAACCTTATCTCCGATATTTAACGGCTTTCCTGCGCTGTCTTTCTTTACGTTCTTACCCATTTTTACAATTTCGCCTGTTCCTTCATGTCCTAAAACAACAGGAATCAATCCAAACGGGTCATTTTTAAATTCATGAGCGTCGGTACCGCATATACCGCATCCCTCAACCTTTACAAGAATATCATCGTCTCCCAGAGGAGGAATAGGATATTCCTGAATTTCAAACTTTTTAAGCTCTGTCAGCATTGCTACCTTTGCCGTTTTCGGAATTTCACCTTTTTGTGCAGGCGCTGCGGTCTTTTCACCCGTCATTTCCTTTAAAACAGCCTGAACCAATGCTGCAACTTCATTTTCACTTATATTCATTTTTACCGCTCCTTTCTTATATAATATTCAAAGCGTCGCTCAATACGCACCGTCTTTGACGTGTAAAGCTTCTTGGAGAAGTAATTCCCTCTCCCGTAGGTCCTGCAATCGTAAAGGTTGTCCAACCCTCTGCATTAAATCCGATTCCCGCATATGACGGAGCATTCTTTACGAATATTGTCGTGCAGATTGCTTTTGCATACTGAGTCATATGGTCAACATTCTTTGAATGAAGATGTGCACTGTGACGATTGCCATGCTCCGCCTTTACAGCCATTTCAACACATTCATCAAATGTTTCACATCTTACTATAGCCAAAATCGGCATCATAAGCTCTGTCTGAACAAACGGATGCGAAAATTCCGTTTCACATATGATACATCTTGTATCTTCCTTCGGAGTTACTCCGATAGCCTGTAAAATCTTCTTTGCGTCTCTTCCGACCCAATCCTTATTAATAACAAGCTTAGGTTTATCGCCCTCTTTTTTAGGTTTCGACCAAACAAGAACCGTATCTACAAGTTTCTTTGTCTGCTCGGCAGTAAGCATATATGCGCCGTTTTTAAGCATATGATGAATAAGCTCATCGGCAACATTACGCATTACAAATACTTCTTTTTCCGCAATACACGGTAAGTTATTATCAAATGTACAGCCGTCTATTATGTCCTTGCCCGCTTTCGGTATATCGGCAGTATCATCGACAACAACCGGCGGATTTCCGGCTCCTGCTCCGATTGCCTTTTTACCGCTTGAAAGCAACATCTTTACAACTCCCGGACCGCCTGTCGCAACCAACATTCTTACAGACGGGTCATTAACCATTTTATTTGACGTCTCCATTGTCGGATTTGCAACCGTTGCAACTATGTTTTCGGGACCTCCGGCTGCCAAAACAGCTCTGTTTACCAAATCAACCGCATACGCCGATATTCTCTTTGCATGAGGATGCGGATTGAATAATACTCCGTTTCCGGCCGCCAGCATACATATACTGTTACATATTATCGTACAGCTCGGGTTAGTGGACGGCGTAATAGCTCCGATAATTCCGTACGGTGCCATTTCAACCAGTGTAAGCCCTCTGTCTCCCGAAAGTGCTCTTGTGTCCAAATCCTCTGTTCCGAGAGTTTTATCGGCAACAAGATGATGTTTTAAAATTTTATGGTATACATTACCCATTTTTGTATCTTCTACAGCAAGCTTTGCCATAGTTTCCGCTTCTTCATGGGTTAAACGTCTTATTTCTTTTATTATGTTTTCTCTTTGTTCCTTATTATAATGCCTGAATGTAGTATACGCCTTATTACAGGCGGCAATCGCTTCTTCCATTGTGTCAAACACGCCTATCTGCCTGCGCTTAGGCTGTTCAAATGAAGTCAAATCCATGCCCGAAAGTACATTCTTTACAATTTCGGATACTTTCTTTTCATCAACCAACAGCTTAACCTCCCTCTTTATAAATTCCGAATCAAATTGTTAAATACCTCTGCGGCAGTCTTTGCAATCAGTGCGTCCTCGTCTTTCGTTCCGCCTGACACTCCTATCGCTCCGACAAGCCTGCCGTTTGCAAAAAGCGGTTCCCCTCCTGCCAAAAGCATTATTCCGTTACCGTTCGTCAGTCCGTCCAAAGCTCCACCTCTTGATTCTTCAAGAGCCTTATATGTAGGCATTTTCAGCGCCGCAGCCGTATAAGCTTTATCCTGCGAAATTTTCACAGACGCTATATACGAATCGTCCATTGCCGAAAAATAAATCAGATTTGCTCCGTCATTCACTATTGAAATAACAGCTTTAACATTTACCGCCTTTGCGGCAAGCTCCGCAGCATAAGCCGTTTTCTTTGCCATATCAAGGCTTATCCGTTCGATATTTACCGGCTTATCCGCCAATACAATTTGCTTTTTTGCAATATCGTCTTCTTTCTTTCGCACCGGTATTTTTGCGGGAGATGATACATTCAGATT
>CAKSGG010000275.1 GCA_934454215.1 uncultured Clostridia bacterium | reverse complement strand
TTTCAGTAGACATAATATGCGAAAAAATGACACAAATATAAATTGTTCTTTAGGAGCTGCTAATGGACAAGTGGTATATATCATGATCTATGTTCCTTCAGAACGACATACTATATTTAATGTTCAAAGAACAGATGTGACAGATGATGTTTCAAATTCAATATACGAAATAACCCAAGCAGGAACATATGCCGCCTATAACACGAATATGAGCAGAAGTATAAACTATGGTGGAGATGTCGATATTTTTGCGGTAAATCGTAACAGTAATTTTGTCGACGGGAACTACAGCGTATGCCTTGAACATGTAGACAGTTCAACCGGCGCAATGAAAGCTACGCTTTGGATTGATGCCGGTTGGGAAAACGGCTGGGTTTTCGAAGAAACCGATTTCAATCTTTCCGCAAGCAGAAATGAGGGGGTGTGCGTTGAGGACTTCAGAATGGCATTTGACTACAAGTATTTTATAGCCACTTCCCTTTCAACCAACAAACAAACCTGTGATTACAAACTTGAAATAAAGCACACAACTGCCGGTGACAGATATGAACCTAACAACAACCGCGCATCCGCAACCGTTATCCCGGATAATCAAGGCTGCTTTGAAGATGCGACACTGCACCACAACGATACCGACTATTTCAAATTCAACACCGGAGCAGGCGGTGCAAGCGTTCGTTTTATAATTTCAAAGACAGATTCGGGAATTTTATATAACATGTCGCTTATGGGTGACGGAATAACAACAGTTTCCGGAAATAACAACGATTCTACATTAAGCGATAACCGGATTGAAGTGGCGGATCTGCCTGCAAACACCGATTGCTACTTGAAAATAAGTTCAACAGGCAAGCATTATTCACCCGGCGCGCCGTACTGGCTTGATTACAAAATAACAAGAAAAGCTGCACCTGTTGTTTATTCGGCAGTTCTCAGCGAAAATGTAACTCTGAACAAAACCGTCGGAGAGGACAGCACAATCGACAGCTTAAAATCGGCAGTCGCTGCAAAAACAACATTCTATTCCGGCACAACGGTTATTCCGACAGCAACGGCTTTGAACGATGCAGAGCTTTATTACACCTCCGGTTCGACAGAAACCTTGCTCACAACCGCGGTATTAAATGAACTCGCAGCAGGAACATACCCTCTGACGCTCAAATTTCATTCTACAGCCGCAACAGGAGGCACAATATCCTTGGTTGTTGCCGCAGCTGCTTCTAACATTGCAGAAGTAAATATTGCACCGATAATTGCAGACGCTCCCGAATGGGATTGGGCTTACTGCGCTCAAATGCTTGCAAATGCAAGACTTGCACGCGAAGGCTCTGCTGCATCGTCAAAAGAAGCTTATGATGCATTGATTGCAATATATTCCGCAAATGACAGAACATTTACAGAAGATGATATTTGGGATACTTTGACAAGAGTTTCACTCACCGATACTGCCAAAGCTACACGCTATATCTATACCGGCGGTGCTACCACAGGCGGAACGACATTTAAGCCTGTCACAAACACAACCGGTTATAACGAAGATAGATTTTTTGAAGAAGTGAGTGCAGGAAAAGCATGCATATTATTGCTTAAATCAATCGCAACTCCTAACGACTTAAACGCAGCAAGATATGTTGTTCTTTGCGGAGTAAACAAAGAAAATCATACCTTTAAAATTGCCGACCCTGTTGCAAATACAACTGCATGGTATCCATCAGACGCTTTTTACAACGGCGGTGCTATGGGCAACAGTGATCTGAAATTTAGTGGCTCGGTTATTGAGTTTAACTGATAAAAACACATGTGTAACAGCGGAGAATCTCTCCGCTGTTACATAAGCAGCTTAGTAATATTTTTACTTATAATTGAATAATTTTACATTTAGTGAAACTTTTTAGCACTTTGAAAAGTATTATAAGTGAAAACAAGATTTTCAGAAAGGATGAATTCTATCATGAAAAAATTTATCATTATCACAACACTCACACTAAGCACATTGCTGTCCTCGGTCACTGTTTTTGCAAATACTGATGTGGGTAAGGCATTGCCTAACAAAACTTCTCTGAACTCAACCTATGCAGAATCATATAACGAATTAGATTCCGAGCAGAAAAAGAGCATACGCGACACCGGTGCGTATTATCTGAATGGGGCGCACATGGTTTACAATTTCGACGGAATCGAGTTTGACGCTGATTCTACATGCAGCAGCGAAGTCACCTGCCGCGCAGACTTTACAATCAATAACGTTGAAACCGACTGGATAGACAAACTATCCTCCGACAATACGCTGAATGTAAGAATGCTTACAATTAACACCTCACTAAACCCCGGCTTTATTTCGAAAGATTACTTATGCATCTATGGCGACAAAGCCGAAAAATGGTTTATGCTCGGCGAACACAACTTTTTACCACCGTCAAAGTCTAAAGACTCATCTGCAGCCTTTAAAGATTATAATCCTGTTTTTTCAAGTGAAGAAAAGGGATTTGCCGCTTATCATCCGATTGTCACCCTCAAAAAAGACTATGTTGACACATTTGAAACGGATGACTTCGAAAATATAAAATTTAATATATACTACTCCGACGCGGATTGGTTTTATGTTGATCACTTTGATTTTATTCTTAACGGACTAAATCAAACTGTCACATGGGATGACATAACTTATACCCCCAATTTTAAAGCCTTTTTTGTTCAAGGATATTCTGACTTTATAAATGGTGGAGGAATTGACGAAAGACAAGTTAAATTTGACAAAATCTACAACAATGACACTCAAACCACGCCCGACAAAAAAGATGACACATCCAAATCAGACGAGAAACCGTCAGAATCTTCTGCTCCGACCAAAGAACCTGCCGCGACACCTGCTCCCACAGAGAAACCCTCAGAGACTCCTGCTCCAGCTGAGACCCCTGTCCCGACCGAAAATCCGTCCGAGCCGACTATCCCCTCGGCTGAACCGACCGTTCTCCCGGTTGATGCGGACGAAACTCAAACCGCAGTCTACTTAAACGGTCAGCTTTTGGAATTTTCCGAATCACCTGTCACATTCAACGACCGTGTGCTTGTCCCGATGCGCAAAATCTTTGAAGCATTGGATGCGGACGTTGACTGGAATCAAGACAATATGTCGGTTTCGGCTCAAAAGGACGGCACTTTGATTAACATGCAAATCGGCAGCACACTCTTCCAAAAAGACGACAGCAAAATCACACTTGACGCTGCTCCGATTTTGGTGAATGACACAACCTTGGTTCCGATTCGTGCAATTGCCGAAGCATTCGGTGCAAACGTTGTGTGGAATAGCGTCGATAAATCGGTAGTTATCGAAACTAATTAACAAATTCTGACGGGCAAGCGGAGAGTTTCTCCGCTTGTCTCAAAAAATCCGAACGATTGCCGCCGGGACGGATAAATCTATTCACCACGAGGAACATTTTATTTCTTCCCAAAAAGGCATTTTTGCTCGAGCGTCTTTTCATGTCTACAGACGCCCATGCAAGCGGTAATATCCCTTTGCCGCTTATAACAGAAAAACTATTCTTAATTAAAACCTACATACGAGAGAAAACACCATCAACTTCTCTCAAAACATGATTTATCCGCCCCTGCGGCAATCGTTTTTAAAAAATCAAAGCTTTATGCGGTGAAATGAAAAATGCTCTGTGTTTTTTACATTTCACTGCATTTTTTATTGAAAAACTGTACATACTTGATATACAAGGAAGTGATAAAAATGAATATCAAAGAAAGTGAAACAAATCTGAATTTAATGCGTGCATTCGCCGGTGAATGTCAGGCGCGGAATCGCTACACATTTGCTGCTGAGACAGCAAAAAAGAACAAGCTTTTTGTGGTTGAAAC
>CAKSGG010000274.1 GCA_934454215.1 uncultured Clostridia bacterium | reverse complement strand
AATAAATGGCTTACCTATGCTATTTTTCGAATATTTGTTAATTTTATACAAAACTGCTTGACTAATTTTTCAAAACATGATATAATTTAATGGTAGATAATTTTCAATTTAAACGGAGGTTACATTATGGGAGGATTTTTTGGAGCTGTCAGCAGAAAGGACGCTGTATCCGATGTGTTTTTCGGTACAGACTATCATTCACATTTGGGAACACGCAGAGGAGGTATGGCGGCATACGACAAAAACATAGGCTTGCAAAGGGAAATTCACAATATCGAAAATTCACCGTTCAGAACAAAATTTGACGGTATTTTCTCCGAAATGACGGGAACTGCCGCTATAGGCTGTATCAGCGACTATGACCCTCAGCCGCTTATTTTCCGTTCACAGCTCGGGGTTTATGCAATATGTATGATAGGAATTATAAATAATTCGGACGAGCTGATAGATAAATATATAGCCTCCGAACATGGTCATTTTAATGCTATGACGGGCGGTACCGTAAACTCAACCGAGCTGATAGCTTCGCTTATCAGCCAAAAAAACAGCTTTACGGAGGGTATTAAGTTTGCTCAGGATTCAATTGACGGCACTGCGTCAATTCTTATATTAAAAGACGGAGGTTCTATAATCGCAGCACGTGATAAATACGGCCGCCTGCCGATACTGATAGGAAAAAACAATGACGGCTATTGCGTTACTTTTGAATCGTTTTCCTATGACAAACTCGGATATGAGGACGCATATGAATTAGGTCCTGCTGAAATTGTTGAAATAACAGCCGATGGAATTACACAGCTTGCAAAACCCGGTGAAAAAATGCGTATATGTTCATTTTTGTGGTCTTATTACGGATACCCCACCTCCTGTTATGAAGGCGTAAATGTGGAGACAATGCGTTACAGAAACGGCGCTATCATGGCGGAACATGATGCAAAAGTTAAAAATGCCGAAAATCTCGATTACATAGGCGGCGTACCCGATTCGGGAACTCCTCACGCCATAGGCTATGCAAATAAATGCGGTATTCCGTTTGCCCGTCCGTTTATAAAATATACTCCGACATGGGCAAGAAGTTTTATGCCTACTCAGCAAAATGCACGTAATAAAATTGCAAAAATGAAACAAATCCCGGTCCGTGAGCTTATAAAAGACAAAAATCTGCTGTTTGTGGACGATTCTATCGTACGCGGAACGCAATTGAAAGAAACCGTGGATTTTCTGTATCAGAACGGTGCAAAATCCGTACATATGCGCTCGGCGTGTCCTCCGCTTATGTATAGCTGTAAATATCTGAATTTTTCACGTGCTACAAGTCCCATGGAGCTTATAACACGTAAAACCATTATGGAGCTTGAGGGCGAAGAAGGCTTTGAACACCTTGATGAATACAGTGATTCGTCTACCGAAAGAGGTCAGAATATGCGCAAAGCAATATGTGAAAATATGAACTTCGCCTCACTTGAATTTCAATCTCTTGACGGAATAATCGAGGCTATCGGAATAGACCGCTGCAAGCTATGTACTTACTGCTGGGACGGAAAAGAATAAAAAGCAATAAAAATACATATAAAAGCAATATTTTTACATTGACTTTCATTTTTACAAATTATATAATGGACAAAAAGTTACTCGGTTAAAACGAGTAATTTTTTGATTAATCTGTTAAGGAGAAGATATACATGATTATAAAAAACAATAAAACTTTTCATCTTATCGGTAAAAATATAAGCTACATAATGGCAATAGGTCCTACCGATGACTTACTTCACGTATATTTCGGCAAAAAATTACGTGACCGTGATTATTCCGATAATTCAAGGGTTACTCCAAACGGTTTCTGTACATCTGCAAAAGATACCGAATCGCTTGAAGCACGTGCTCAGGAATATCCCGCTTACGGATATACGGATTTGAGACATCCAGCCTATGTGGTAAATAACGCCGACTCAAACAATGTTTCATGCTTGAAATTCAAATCTTATACAATAGAAGAAAACAGTGTTCAGGAAATCAAAGGAATGCCTCATTTCTTTCTTGGCGGCAAATCGGCTCAAACTCTTAAAATAACACTGTATGATGAAATAACCGACATTGAAACTGAGCTTGCATATACGGTATTTGACGAATATGATATTATATTGAGAAGTGCTGTAATAACAAACAAATCAACGGGATTTATGTCTGTTGAATCCGCATACAGCGCTAATTTGGATTTACCGCAGAATGATTATGACGCAATCTACTTTCCCGGCGGCTGGGCTAAAGAACGTGAACTTGTCAGACAGCCCGTTACTCTCGGTACAAGCATTGATTTGTCGAATGCACGAGGCGGCAGCGGTCATGACCTTAATCCGTTTGTTATGATTTCGGAACGTAACGCTGACGAAAATTACGGAAATGTATACGGCTTTTCTCTTGTATACAGCGGCAATCATTCAACATATATTGACTGTGACAAATACGGAAATGTCCGTGTTCAGCAAGGCATAAATCCGTTTCAATTCAGATGGACACTTGACCGCAGCGAAAGCTTTCAGACTCCGCAGACTGTTTTGTGTTTCAGCTCGCAGGGTATAGGCGGAATTTCAAGAGAACTTAGCGATGCTTACCGTTCCAATCTATGCCGCAGTAAATGGACTTACAAGGAACGCCCTATACTTATAAATAACTGGGAAGCTACATATTTTGACTTTAATGAGGATAAGCTCCTTGATATTGCAAAAAAAGCAAAAGAAACGGGAATTGAACTGTTCGTGCTTGACGACGGCTGGTTCGGCAAAAGAAACGACGATACGTGCGCTCTCGGCGATTGGTTTGTAAATATTGAAAAGCTGCCTTCGGGCATAAACGGCTTAGCAAAAAAAATTAACGATATAGGTCTGAAATTCGGATTATGGATTGAGCCTGAAATGGTAAACCCCGATTCGGATTTATACAGAGAGCATCCGGACTGGGCAATTCAGATTCCAAACAGAACACCCGCTTTATGCCGCAATCAGCTTATTCTTGACTTCAGCAAGCCTGAAGTATGCGACTATATTATTGAAAAAATGTGTGATGTAATCGCCGGCGCAAACATTGAATACATTAAATGGGATATGAACCGTTCAATGTCCGATATGCCGTTTGTCGGCTTTAACCATGAGTTTTACCTCGGATTTTACAAGGTCATTGACGCAATAACATCAGCTTTCCCCGATGTGCTGTTTGAAGGATGCAGCGGAGGCGGCGGCCGCTTTGACGCAGGTATTCTGGCATATATGCCACAGATATGGACAAGTGACAACTCCGATGCAGTTGCAAGATTAAAAATACAATATTCTACTTCTATGGGTTATCCGGCATCATCAATATCAGCTCATGTTTCGGCAGTGCCGAACCATCAAGTCGGCAGAATAACACCGCTTAAAACAAGAGCGGACGTGGCATATATGGGTGCATTCGGCTATGAGCTTGACATAACAAAAATGTCAGATGATGAAATTAAAACGGTAAAAGAGCAGGTAAACGAAATTAAGAAATTGAGAGGTCTTTCAATAAACGGCGATTTCTTTAGATTAATAAGTCCTTATGATACGAATTACTGCGCATGGGCAATCGTATCAAAGGACAAATCGGAAGCTTATGTAATGACCTGCAAGATTTTAGGCGTTGCAAATACCACCGAACAATCAATAAAGCTTCCCTGCCTTGACATCGAAGCAGACTATACAGATATGAATACCAATACCGTATACGGCGGCGACGAATTGGTATACAAAGGCTTTACACCGTCATTCAGCGGAGATTTTTCAACATATACACTGCATTTAAAGAGAATATAATTTAAAAAGGGAACTGTAATCTATGAACAGAACCAGTAAAAACAGACAATAGAAAAAAAGAGCCTCCTATGGTATAATGAAAATAAAACCATAGGGGGT
>CAKSGG010000273.1 GCA_934454215.1 uncultured Clostridia bacterium | reverse complement strand
TCGACAGGTGACAAAGTCGGTATCGGTGAACTGGACGGAGCCGGTGTTGCAATTACAGCTTTGTCAAGCCCTCCGTTTTTAACATAATATGTTCCGAAACCGGCAGCGGCAGCGGCAAGAACACAAACACAGGCAATAAGTATTATTTTATTGCGCTTTTGCTTTTGCTTTTTGCTGTTTCTGCGCATTGTAATTTCTTCAAGCTGCTGTTGCTTTTCATCTATAATCTGTTCTGTTTGTTTTTGGCGTCTTTTTTTGTTTTCCTCAAGAATTTCGTGCGTTGAGCGCTGTGATAAATCCTCGGGAGCTTCGTCAGTTGCTTCTTCAGACTGCTGCTCCGTATCTGAGCTCTGCGATATGTCTATAACCTTTGTTTCGTCCATATCCGCAGTATTTTCTTCGGCAATCGGTTCTTCGCGGAAAACCTCTCCGCAAAATTCGCATTTTGCTGCGTCATCGGGAATCTGCGCTCCGCATTTTTTACATAGCATATATTTTTCCTCCACTCTTATCCTAATATATTGCAGTCATTATATGACTGATTTTTTATACAAGATTTTATCTGTTCTTCAGCCATCCTCTGTTTAATATCAAATTTCGTGATAAAAAATCATATTATATCATATATATTATATAATGTTATGTGTTTCAAGTCAATATCTTTACCTTTACAAATAAAAAACATTTATAAAAAGAACGCCGCATACAATACAGCGTCCTTTGTAAATTTATCTGTCGTTTAATTCGACATAATCCTTTTCCGTTAAAACACTTTTGTAAGCCGGACGAATAATCTTGTCGGCGTTAATAAGCTCTTCGATTCTGTGCGCGCTCCAGCCGACGATTCTGGCAATTGCAAACATCGGAGTATATAATTCGGGCGGAATATCAAGCATACTGTAAACAAATCCGCTGTAGAAATCGACATTGGGACTGACGCCTTTGAAAATCTGTCTTTCCTCCGCAATTATTTTCGGCGCAAGCTCTTCAACGGCAGAATAAAGTGCAAACTCCTTTGTGCGTTTCTTTTCAACTGCAATTTTTTCGACAAAGCTTTTGAATATAATTGCTCTCGGGTCTGACTTTGAATATACCGCATGACCCATTCCGTAAATAAGACCGCTGTTGTCAAATGCTTGCTTGTGAAGTATTTTTCTTAAATAATCGGCAATCTCGTCTTTATCGGAAATGTTTTTAACATGCTTTTTTATATCGGCAATCATTTGAACAACCTTTATGTTTGCGCCGCCGTGCTTAGGCCCTTTCAATGATGATAAAGCCGCCGCCATTACCGAATAACTGTCCGAGCCCGAAGATGTGACAACGTGAGTGGTAAAGGTTGAATTGTTACCGCCGCCGTGCTCCATATGCAGCATAAGCGCAATGTCAAGCACCTGCGCCTCAAGCTCCGAATATTTCATGTCGGGTCTCAGCATACGGAGTATGTTTTCAGACGTGCTTAATTTCGGGTCGGGTCTGTGTATATACATACTGCCGTCGCAGATATAATGATTGTAAGCATGATAGCCGTAGACCGCAAGCATAGGGAAAGTGCTTATCAGCATAAGACACTGATGCAGAACGTTTTCTATTGAAATATCGGAAGCATTTTTATCATATGACGCAAGCGTAAGAATACTTCTTGTCATGCTGTTCATAATATCCTTACTCGGAGCTTTCATTATAACGTCTCTTACAAAGTTTGTCGGCAGCTTGCGCATTCTTCCAAGAATGTGTGTAAACAAATTAAGCTCCTTTTCAACGGGAAGTTCGTCAAAAAGAAGTAAATAAGCCGTTTCTTCAAAACCGAATCTTTTTGATGAAACAACTCCGTCAACCAAATCAAAAATATTATATCCTCTGTAAAGCAGCCGTCCGTCGCATGGGATTTTTTCGCCGTTCTCCTGTTTGTAAGCCTCTATTTGTGAAATTGATGTCAAGCCTGTAACAACGCCGTTGCCTTGCTTGTCGCGAAGCCCTCGTTTAACGTTGTATTTATCATATAAGGTTTTATCAATCGAACCGTTTGTTTTGCATTTCTCAGAATGGGTTTCCACAAAATTGTTGATTTCTTTGGTTATTTCATTCATAAAAAAACCTCCTTCTTTAATTATTCGATAGACTATTATATATAGTTTACCATTTTTTAAAATATATGTCAAGTAATTAAAGCAAAATTCACAAATTGTTCAACGAGTGCATAGATAAGTGTTTTGCAGGTGATTTTAAGAGTAAGCGCAGAGAGGTGTTTTGGTGTAAAGTAAGAAATGATTTAGTCAATTGCAATATAATTTTGTGTATGTTGTATATTGTGGTTTGAAATTTCAAAAAACACTTGCAAAATACTTGGTTATACGTTATAATATAGGTAATTTATACTTATTATGGAAAGGATTTATTACGATGCAGGAAAATGTATTTGATATTCTCAAGGAAAGGGGATTGATTGCTCAGACTACGCACGAGTCTGAAATAAGAGAATTACTCGGAAAGGAAAAAGTAACATTTTATATAGGCTTTGACCCGACAGCAGACAGCCTTCATGTGGGGCATTTTTTACAAATGGTGGTTATGCGTCATATGCAGATGCACGGACACCGTCCGATTGCTCTTGTGGGAGGGGGTACAGGTCATATAGGCGACCCGTCGGGCAGAACCGATATGCGTCAGATGATGACAAAAGAAATTATTGACCATAACTGTGACTGCTTTAAACGGCAGTTATCGAGAGTTATTGACTTTTCGGATGGGAAAGCAATAATGATAAACAATGCGGATTGGCTGCTTGATTTGAATTATATTGAATTTCTGAGGGATATAGGCTCATGTTTCTCTGTAAATAAAATGCTTTCGGCAGAATGTTTTAAGCAAAGGCTTGAAAAAGGTTTGTCATTCCTTGAATTTAACTATATGCTGATGCAGAGTTATGACTTTTTAATGCTTAACCGTAAATATAATTGTAAGCTTGAATTGGGCGGCGATGACCAGTGGAGCAATATATTGGGCGGACTGGAGCTTTGCAGAAGAAAAGACCAGACACAGGTTTACGGAATGACATTTACATTGCTGACAAACAGCGAGGGTAAAAAAATGGGTAAAACGCAGTCAGGTGCAGTATGGCTTGACCCGAAAAAGACAACCCCATACGATTTTTACCAATATTGGGTAAATGTGGGTGACGCTGACGTTATACAATGCTTGAAACTGCTGACGTTCGTCCCTATGGATGAAATTCGTGAAATGGAGAAATGGGAAGGGCAGGAACTGAATAAGGCAAAGAAAATTCTTGCGTATGAGGTTACAAAGCTTGTGCATGGCGAGGAAGAAGCTCAAAAATGCCAAAAGACAGCGGAAGAAGTCTTTGCAAAAGGCGGTGTTTCGGCAGATATGCCTACTACGGTTATTCCTGATGTTGTTGGAATGGGTGTGCTTGATATGCTTGTGAAAACAGGCTTACTTCCGTCAAAGGGTGAGGCAAGGCGCTTGGTTCAGCAGAACGGTCTTGCTATAAATGATGTTAAATTTACCGATGCTCAGGGCGTTATTACAGAGGATATGGTAACGGCAGAAGGAATGATTATTAAAAAAGGAAAGAAAACTTTTCACAGAGTAGTTATAAAGTAATAAAGGGAATGGGAATTAACATGACAAATGAAACAGTTATTGTAGTCGATTTCGGCGGGCAATATAATCAGCTTATTGCCAGACGTGTGCGCGAGTGTAATGTCTACTGCGAGGTTATGCCATACAGCAAGGGAGTATCGGCTATAAAAGAAAAAAATCCTGTGGGTATAATTTTTACGGGAGGACCGAACAGTGTTTATGATGAAGGGTCTCCTTCTATAGATAAAGAAATATTTGAACTTGGGATACCGGTGCTCGGGATATGCTACGGCAGTCAGCTTATGGCATATTTATTGGGAGGAAAGGTTGAGAAAGCGCCCAAGCGTGAGTACGG
>CAKSGG010000272.1 GCA_934454215.1 uncultured Clostridia bacterium | reverse complement strand
TTATAAAGGAGCTGCACGCATCGGGAACTACAATATTGCTTGTTGAGCAGAATGCTGAAATGGCGTTGAATATTGCTGACCGTGCATATGTTCTCGAATCGGGAAGAATTAAGCTTTCGGGTACAGGTAAAGAGCTTGCACAGAGTGATGAGATTAAGAAAGCATATCTTGGCGGTTAATTAAAACGAGGGGTATACCCTCGTTTTTCTGTATTGAATTTTAAGAAAAACGCTTGTTTTTTTGTGTTTAATATGGTATAATAATATGATAATATATTATATGGGAGGATTTGCAGTGAATGTGATAAAACATTTTCGCACCATTACGCATCACCGCCATAAGGTTATAGCTCACTGTGCGCAGGCGGGAATATTGTTTCAGGGCTTGCGGCATGATTTGTCGAAGTATTCGCCTGCGGAATTTATTCCCGGCGCTAAGTATTATCTGGGAAACAGAAGTCCGTCGGAGCGTGAACGTGAAGTGGTTGGTTATTCGAGAGCATGGATGCATCACAAGGGCAGAAATAAGCATCATTTTGAATATTGGACTGACTATAATCCGAAAACAAGAAAGCTTGAGGCTGTAAAAATGCCGATAAATTATGTAAAAGAAATGTTTTGTGACAGGGTTGCGGCAGGTGAAACGTATTTGGGGGAAAAATATACTACAGATAATCCGATTAATTATTTTTTAAACGGCAATGCGAAAAATGCTATGCATCCCGAAACAGCCGCCTTGCTTGAAAAGTGGCTGAGAATGCTCCAAAGCGAGGGCGAGGAGGCAACATTCAAATACATAAGGAATTGTAAGGAATATTAAAAAGATTGGAGTGATGAATTGTGAAACGTTTTTTCAGACTGATATATTCAAATAAATTTTTTGCATTCATTATGTTTGTACTCCAGATTGCCGCATTCTTTTTGGGCTATAAATGGCTGAATGAATATTATATATACATTCATTCGATAACGGTGGTATTGTGCTTGCTGCTGTCAATTCATGAAATAAATAAAACGACGGAGCCGGGATTTAAAATCGTTTGGATAATGCTTATTGCGTTTATTCCGATATTCGGAATGTTACTGTACTTATTCCTTCATTTGCTGCCGGTGACAAATGAAATTGAAAAAAAATACGAAGCGCAGCGGAAAATTGTTTCGTCATATCTTGAACAGGACGAGGAAACCTTTGCAAAGCTGACGAAAAAGCATATGCTTGCACCGGGGCTGGCGAAATATTTACGTATGCACAGCGGTTCACCCGTATATGAGAATACAGCCGTCAAGTATTATAAAATAGGCGATGATGCATTAAAGGCAATTATTGATGATTTGAAAAAAGCTAAAGATTTTATATTTTTGGAGTTTTTCATTATAAATCAGACAAGCTCTGTATGGAAGGAAATTGTTGACATATTAAAAGATAAAGCGAAAAAAGGCGTTGAAGTGCGAATAATGTATGACGGTATGGGCTGTTTGAATATTTTACCGAGGGAATATCCGTCAATGCTGAAAAAGTTCGGAATAAAGTGTAAGATATTTTCGCCTATTATGCCGCTGCTGTCAACATATCAAAACAACAGAGACCATAGAAAAATCTGTGTTGTGGACGGTAAGATTGCGTATACGGGCGGTATTAATTTAGCGGACGAGTATGCAAACAGAATTGTGAGATTCGGACATTGGAAGGACTGTGCCATAAGACTGGAGGGCGAGGCAGTAGCGGGATTTACGGCTATGTTTCTTAATATCTGGGACGGCGACGAGGATAATCAATGTGATGATTACAGATATTATATAGATAAGTCTGAAAAGAGCGTAAAGTCTGACGGGTTTGTAATTCCGTTCGGCGATTGCCCGCTTGATAATGTTGCCGTAGGAAAACGGGTTTATCTTGATAATCTGAACAATGCGAAAAAATATGCGCATATAATGAGTCCGTATCTTGTAATTGACAGTGAAATGTATGAAACTATGCGGTATGCCGCTCAGAGGGGCGTTGATGTAAAAATAATAATGCCGCATATTCCCGATAAAAAATATGCTTTTTATCTTGCGAGGAGCTATTATAAGGAATTGCTTGAAGCCGGAATACAGATATATGAATATATTCCCGGATTTGTACATTCAAAGCTGTCGGTTGCGGACGGCGAGCGTGCAGTGGTAGGAACGATAAATCATGATTATAGAAGCTTGTATCTTCATTATGAATGTGCGGTTTATCTTCTCGATGTACCGCAGATTGAGGATATAGAGTATGATTTTAATGAAACATTGAAATCATGCTGTAAAATTACGCCGGAAATCTATAAATCATATCCGCTGTATCAGCGGATATTCGGAAAATTTGCAAGGATTCTTGCTCCGCTCATATAAAACGGAATATAAAGCCGCCTCGGTAAATAAGATTTATTGAGGTGGTTTTTTTGAACAGGCTGAAATATTATATTACTTCGTTAGTAATTCTGGCAATAATGATTGCGGCATTTGCCGCATTTGCCGATGAATCCGCAGACGCTAAGGCAAAATACTTTTTGTCAGAGTATGGCTGGGAGGTAAGTGATAAGTGTTTGGAAAGCTCGCAGATTATTATTCCCGAGCCGTTTGATTTGGTGTATGAAAGCTATAATGCTATGCAGCTTGACGCAGGACTGGATTTAAGACCTTATATGGGTAAGCACGGAATAAGATATACATATGAAGTTACAAATTATCCGATTGACGTGGGCGAACAGGTGCGTGCAAATGTCATAATAATAGACGGCAAATGCGTCGGGGGAGATATTTGCACAGTGTCGCTTGACGGTTTCATGCACTCTCTGAGAAAGACAGAGCCTACACATCATGAGTCAAAAGCTTTTTATATGTTATGTCGATAAGAAATGCTCCGAGAGGTGCGGTTATTATAATAGACAGCACAGCGACGGTAAGAATTGTTTCGTCAATACAGCATAAAAAGTCCTCCTTAAATGCAGAAAAGCCAATGCCCCCTGCAAATCAAAATTGCAGAAGTCATCAGCTTGAAAAGCGGTTTTAGCTTTCACTATGGGAGAACTTCATTCCCTTTAGTTTAATTATACATCACAAATTATAAAAGGTCAAGTGCTTTGTTTTATTTTACATAAAAAGGATAAGAAAATTTATGCAAAAAACAAGTTGACTTATATTAAATTATGAGATATAATATAATAAGATTGGAATAAAAGAAAGGAAATACGAATTGCCGAGAAATAAACTGAAAGTAATCAGAATTATATCAACTTTAACAACTGCCGCAATAATGATTGCGATTTTTATGTTTTCAGCACAAAATCGCGAGCAGTCATCAAATTTAAGCCGTGGGTTCACAAAACAGGTAGTTAATATGATTTCTGCTGTTGTAAGTATGAATGTATTAGAGAAAACACAGCTTGTAGATTTGATACACGGCACAATCCGTAAGCTTGCTCATTTTTCAATTTATGCTGTATTAGGTATAAGTTCATCGGCAATGTTTACTTCATATTTGATAAAGTCAAAAAAAAGAAATATACTGATATATTCGGTTATATTTTGTTTTTTATATGCCGCATCAGATGAAATACATCAGTTATTTGTGGGGGGAAGAGGACCGCAGATAACAGACGTTTTGTTGGACAGCTTTGGTGCGTTTTGTGGTGGAATGGTGTTTTTGATGTTTATAAAACTGATAAATAGGAAAGGAGATAATTATGATTGACTTTCATTCTCATATAATACCGGGAATTGACGATGGAGCTGAGAATACAGAAATGTCTCTTGCAATGCTGAATCAAAGCATGAAAGACGGAGTAACTGAAATTGTTTCGACGTCACACTGTTATCCGAGATACACCAAAAGCATAGAGCATTTTATTCAGAGAAGAACGGCAGGAGTTGACGAGCTTTTTGAGGCGGTTAAGAATAATAACGCCGATGTGCCGAAAATTCATCTTGCAAGCG
>CAKSGG010000271.1 GCA_934454215.1 uncultured Clostridia bacterium | reverse complement strand
AATTTTATGATAACCTATCAGATGGCGAATGTTATACGGTGCAATTCAAAATTTTAGGTGAGAGAGTAAAAAGCGGCGCCGATGTATATTTGAATGTAACCACAACTGACCAGTATAAGAATGTATATTACCCTATAGCATCTGCTATGTCAGATAGAGTGAAGATAGAAAAAGATGTATGGAAAACAATTACACTCGATTATATACATAACCCGACAACGGGAAATTTTGAGATAGTTTTGCCAAGCGGGCTTTCAAAACAGAATGATGATGTAAATTATGATATTTACTACATTGATGATGTTAAAATTATAAAAAATGATACAATAGCCCCATATGCAGAGAAGGCAAAATGGTATGATGCGTACAAAGGAAACAGTAATCTTCTTGTTGATGCGGCAGAAATTGATATATCGGAAACCTCATCAATTATGCAGGCAGGCGACAAGCAAAATATAGTTTTATATGAAGTAAGCGGCTCTGCAGGACAAACAGCAGCAGATATAGTACGAACAAAATCGGAACCGGACGGATACAAGTTTACATCGGCATATCCGGAAATTGCCGAGATAGATGCAAACGGTATTATAACAGCAAAAAGTGGTGGTTACACAGTGATAACCGCTGCAACGGGTTCGGGCGCAAATGAGAAAACCGCGCAACTGTTACTTACCGTTGTAGATGATGTTAACAAAAAATCCAACTATATTGTTGAAACGCCCAATAATTACATGGGACGGGTTGAAGATTTTACAGGCATGAGAGATTATGTATATATGACTTTCTGCGGCAGGACAAGCGATGAAAATTCTTATCCTGCAGTATCCATGAACGTTACAACGCCGCATGTTGCATCCTTCATGTTATATGATACCGGGACGAACGATATCGAGATGGATATACAGTACGGTAAATTATCAAACAGACTGTTTGAGGGCGGCGGCAGTAATCAATACTACAATACAGGTTACAGATGGCTGCAAGTGCCGGGCGTTGACTCCTGGGTATCTGGAAAAAGAAAAGCCGGATGGCACCAGGTAAGTATAGTTATAGATTATCCGACGGAGCACAGCGTTGCTGACGGATATATGTCAAAGACAATATTCATCGACGGAAGAAGAATTGGTTCCGGCGATTTTGATTGCACAGCCTATTCGGGTAATCTGTCATTCTGGTTCAGAAAAAATCAACTGGTAAAAGAAGCATATGTAGTCAGATGCGGAACGGATTTTAATATAAAAAACATGACACCGAATTTAAATTCCGGTAAATTGTCTGATGTAAATTCATGTTTCACCTTTGAATTTACAAATAATATAAATCCGAAAACTGTGGAAGGGAACATATTGCTTAGTGATGAGATACAAAATATAAATTTTGACTATGAAACAGCTGCCAACAAATTGATTATTACGCCGGAATATCCGTTTGATACCGAACGTACATATTCGCTCACTCTGAAAAAGGAAATGGCAGCCCTGGCTAAGGGCGCAAGCGTGCCCGGTACACTTGATACGGACAGAAAGTTTGTTTTTTCTACAAATGAATATCCTATATCTTACAATGTAGATACGATTCGCTTAAACAAAATGAGAATAACATTTTTGAACAATTCAAATGAGTCAAAGGAAGTGTATTATGTTATATCCGCTTATAAGAATAAAGCGGCGAGTGTAAATGTGTATGAAGGAAGTTTAGCGGCAGGCGGCACAAGTACAATTACTGCAACGCTCAATGTTGATAAGATTTCAAATTGTGATGGTTATGACATTTGTGTGTTTGAAAGGGAAAACGGCAAGCCGGGTGCTGTTTTAAATTCTGTTTCGAATAACAGCTTTGCCGGAATTACGGAATCTACGGATATTGTGCCAAAAGATGTAACTAATATACTTGCAGGATATGATCCGGAAAAGCAGCTTGTTGAAATAACCGGACAAAGCAAAACGAAACGGGCGGAACTGCCTGTGATATTGAAGATGTATAACAAAGATGCGGGTGAAAGTGCAGATGCGTACAGTCGGTTTGAGGTTATTCGTACGGGGGAAAACGGTGAAATAAATTATAAATTCGCAATGCCGGATAATTCTGAAAAAGGTTTATATAAAATTGTACTGTCAATGCCGTTTGAAACAGTTCCATACGAAAGAGAAATCAATTTTATGGACATAAACGATGCAAAAGCATATCTTGCTCAAATTGATTCGGCATCAACGGCGGCAGAGGTGGCAGCAACAGATATATTCAATACGGATATTGACCCGTTGAGAATACTTGACGATATTTTTATAAACTTGCAAAACAAGGATTTTATTTATAATTCGATTTTGCAGAATAAGCCGTATGCAAGCAGAAATGATGGCGGTGTCAGTTATTTTAAAGCTGTTTATAATGCCGCTGCCAAAATTGAATCTGCACTCGAGGGTACGGCGGCAAACTGTGTGAAGGAAATAAAAGAGAATCATTCGGACGGATACTGGGGTATTGCAGAGAACAATGCATATAAGGCTTTTACAGAAAATTTCAGCGAACAACAGCAAGGAAAAGTTATTGAAAAATTGAAAGGTGCCAAAGGTTTTAAAGATATTGGTGACATATTCAATACATCTGTGATAATAGAAGATGTTTTGTCTCAGTCATCATACTCAACGGTATATGCTGCTGCTGCAAATTATAACGAAATACATAACATAGATTATTCAACATATAACGGATTAACTGATGGACAAAAACTTACTGCAGCGGAAAACTTTTATAAATCTGTCGGCTCGATTGAAACAATCGCACAGTTAAAAGAAACATTTGAAAAATGTGCATCTGATGCTGCAAAACAAGGTCAGGGAAATACCGGCGGAAATACCGGCGGTTCGAGTGGCGGTTCAGGTGGCGGCGGTGCCGGTGTCAGCATAAAAACGGGCGAGAACGCAGGAAAATTCCCGGAATGGTATGTTGATGAATCGCAAGCGGCAAATGCAAAGATTTTTGATGATCTCGGCTCGGTAGAATGGGCGGAATACAGCATAAATAAGCTTTATAATCTTGGCGCTATATCAGGTAAGGCGGATAGGATTTTTGCACCGCAAGATGCTATTACGCGTGAAGAATTGTGCCGCATTGTTACTCTTGCATTTAAGCTATCCGGAAAAGAAACTGCCGAACCAATGCCCTTTGATGATGTTGAACAGGGAAAATGGTATACGGATTTTGTTGAAAGCTGTTATCAAAACGGAGTTATCAGCGGTATTGACAATAATATGTTCGGAGTGGGAAGGACAGTTACCCGAGAAGAAATTTCTGCAATACTTGTAAGGGCGGCAGAAGCAGCAGGGAAAACGCTGGATTATTATTTTACTATTTTCCCGTTTACAGATGCCGATCAAATTTCCGATTGGGCAAAAAACAGTGTATCAATTTTGCGTGAATGTTTGATAGTGAGCGGAATGGAAGACGGCAGATTTGCCCCCAAAGAGAACGTTACAAGAGCACAAGCAGCAAAAATGATTGCGGGCTTGCTTGACTATAACTATTAAGCAAAAAAGGAGGACATATATGATGATGAAAAAAATCACTGCCGCTGTAATTCTTTCAGCAATGATGGCGTCAGCAATTCCTGCATCGGCATATGACGAAGATGGTGCAATGCAATATCTTGAAAACTGTATACTCAGATATTCAAGTGTTCAGGAACTCGAAAATGACAGTGTAAATATTCTTACTGAATTAAAGGATAAATATGAATGTGAAACCGAAGAAGCAGAAGAATTGTATAATAATCTTGCTGAAAGAATAAAGTCAAAAGACAAAGACGCAAATAAATCCGATGATGCGGACAAAAATGAAAACTTAAAGCCTGATGACAATAAAACAGATGAAAAAGCGTTAAAAAAGAAAACACCGTTTATGGCAGATGTATTAAGCCAGCTTTCGGTTTTTGACAAAGAAAGTTTTGATTTTTTCAAAGATGTAACAAGAGGAGATTTCGCAATCTACACCGCCAATCTTGTGAA
>CAKSGG010000270.1 GCA_934454215.1 uncultured Clostridia bacterium | reverse complement strand
CAGGAGATTATGGGGCATAGTAGCATAGACACAACACTTGATGTTTATACTGATTTGACAACACAGATTAAACAAGAGGCATTTACAAGTTTGCAAGGGAAAATCAAACTTTCTTAATGAAAACTTGAATTTTTTTGATAATCTCTTGATTTTGTGAAACTTTATGTTATAATATAATCATCAGTTAAAAGTCTGTACCAAAAACTGTACCAAAAATTTTGGTATTGTGCCACAATAAATGACATAAGGATAACAAAGGGCTGTAGTTGAGATTGCACTACATATTGTGATTTAACTAAACAAAAACAGCAATATGCAATGTCTATGTCTTGTTTTATTGTTGTTCAAGGTATATTCCCCACAATGAAGCCGTTGGAGAAATAAGTAACCAAAGAAATGCAGTGTTTATGCGGGTTTGCGGGTTTTGAATAATTAAAAAACTACGCCACACTACGCCAATACTACGCCAATTTGTGCAAGAATTTGTGCATTGAAAGGTAACAACGCTTAATTAGAGCTGCAAATGTAATGTTTGCGGCTCTTTTTATATATATCTATGATTTCGGAACGCTTTATTTTAACATAGAGCGTTCTTTTTTTATACGCAAAATTGCAAAGAAAGGAGTGTTTAATTATGTCAATACAATTTGAATACTTTTACGGAAGTCAAGCGGAACAGTTTTCATTCTATCGTATTCCGAAAATTCTATTTACCGGTGAAACGCTTTCCGGTATTTCTGTTGAAGCAAAGGTATATCTTTATTTAAATACTCACCCACTGTCTGCTTTGTTGAAGTCTGTATTGTTTTTATAAAGGGACTTCTGTTTTGAATTTTTCTTAAATCATTAATATCCGTATCAAAAACCGCGAAAGCAATATCATTTCTCTGCTCGCTTGTCACAAGATTAGATACTCTTTCAACTATTTTACAACCTGTTCCTCCAAGTCCTACTATTGTCTATTTTAATGACAATTTGTTAAATAAAATTAACTCTCTTTATATTTTCATCGAAAAATTGTAATATGCAAGTATCGGAAAGGGGCTGTCGCATTTTAAACAGCCCCTTTAAGTCTATTTCCAAAATAATACTTATAATTAAATTCTTTCTTTACTTGCTCTGTATTTTGTCGGCGGACAGCCAAAAGTCTTTTTGAAAATTCTGCTGAAATATAAAGGATCGGAAAACCCCGTCATAAAAGCTATTTCAGAAATATTTAATTGTGTATTTTTTAAAAGATAGCGTGACCTATCAAGCCGGAGCTTCGTTTGGTATTTGTGCGGCGGAAGACCCGTCACCTCCTTGAACAGATGTTCAAATCTTCCTCGACTCAGACCAAGCATAGCCGCCATTTTTTCAGTATCGGTTTTCTTTAAGGGGTCTTCTCTCTTTTGCTCGATTGCACTGTAAATAAGTCCGGACTTATCAGATGAATTTATACCCTGTTCAGAGGATGCAATACGTGAAATATATCCCAGCAGCTCAAGAAGCTTTCCCTCACAGATAGACTGATAACAATGTTCCTTTAATGTTGTTTCGCGTATAATATCATCAAAGAGCCGGATAATATTTTCGTTCATCCCTATATTGTATATCGATTTTATCCATAGATTGAGCTTTTGCATTATTTCTTCCGAACCTATTCCGGCAAAATGCAGCCAATAACTTTGAGTAAACGGCGGACTAAACCTATAATGCTGTTTTTCGTAGGGCTTATAAATTTTAATTTGTCCCTGTTCAAGAATGATTTCATTATCATCTTCAAGCAAGACGCCTTCACCCTGTGTTATATATAACAGATGAAAGTCAACTCTTCCTCCGGAACGCAAAAGCGGATATCCGTTTCCGTTGTGGTTTTGCTTTCCGCAGCTGTTAATATGCAAATATTGACTGGATTCAAAATTTGTTTTATCACAAAAATCTTTATCTTTTTTAAACACTTTCTTATCTCCCGAAATGTTTTTTATAAGTATATCACATATAAAAATTATTTTCAATAGCAAAATTGTCCATAAAATAATCTATTTTATCCATTGTAATCAAAAGCAAATCAGCTTATAATTTAACTCACAAATTCGCAAAGTAATTTTTCTTTGCGGCAATATATTTGAAAGGATTGTGTGATTATGAAAAAAATTTGCTTTTATAGGAGCCGGAAGCTTACAGTTTACCAGCAGCTGTGTTCGTGACCTGCTCACGTTTCCATCTTTTGAGGAGTGTGAGTTTGCACTCATGGACATCAATGCCGATAACCTTGCCAATATTGCAAAGGTTGTAAAAACCATTATCGAAAAAATGAATAAACCCAAATGCATTGTCACAACCACTATGGACAGAGCGGAGGCACTCAAAGGTGCCGACGGTGTACTTTGTACGGTTTTTAACGGAGATGTTGATATTTGGCGTTATGAGATAGAAATTCCCAAAAAGTACGGTGTGAACATAAACGTCGGCGATACACGCTCGGTATCCGGAATCTTCCGCGCACTTCGTAATATTCCGCTAATGCTTGATATATGTCGGGATATCGAAAAATATTGCCCGAAAGCGGTATTTTTAAACTATACGAATCCTATGTCGATGCTTTGCGGTGCAATGCAAAAACACGCAAATATCGAGGTTACCGGCTTGTGCCACAGCGTTCAGGGAACAATAAAATATCTTCTCTCCCGCTGGCTTGAAATTCCTTACGAAGAAATTACATATAAGTGTATGGGTGTAAATCATCAGGCATTTTATACTGTACTTGAACATAACGGTGAGGACTTATATCCAAAGCTTCGGAAGCTGATGGAGGATCCAAAAATTTTAAATGAAGAACAAGTCCGAAACGAAATGTTCTTAAAACTCGGTTATTATGTGACGGAATCAAGCGGACATAACTCAGAATATAATCAATGGTTCAGAAAAAGACCCGACTTAATAGAGAAATACTGCACCCACGGTACAGGAAACAATCCGGGCAAGTATGCATATTCCCTTGAAATCAGACGTGACAGAAAGGCAAATACAAAAAAACAGTATGATGAATGGTTAAACAAAGAGTTCGACAAGAACAAGAGTGTTGAGTATGCGGCTGATATCTTTAATGCAAGAATCGGCGACGGGAAACCATTTATCTTTAACGGAAATGTTTTAAACCACGGTTCGATTCCAAATCTGCCCTATGACGCGTGTGTTGAGGTTCCTGTTGTTGCTGATAAGATGGGTATGAAAACCACAATTGCAGGTCCTCTGCCCGATCATCTTGCAATTTTGGTCAACACAACGGCAAGAATCGAAAGCCTTGTTGTTGAAGCCGCTATGCAAAAGAGCAAGGAGATGGTATATCATGCCGTATATATGGATCCGCTCTGCTCCGCTGTGTGTTCGCTTGACGAAATCAAGAATATGTGCGATGAAATTTTCGAGAAAAATACGGATTTTCTCGGCGATTATAAGTAGTTTTTGTGTATAATCAATAGAGAGCATAAAATGAAAACCTCCTAATGGACGAGTGTCTAAAACCATTATACAGGATTTTCAGCATTTATGCTCTCTTTTTTTAACCACAACATTTATTATACAGCTCAAGATTAAAGTGATTAAACGCAACGCTTACGGCTATCGTAATTTCGAGCGTTTCAGAAAGCGTATTCTTCACGCTTTCTCATACAAAAACGACCTTGCTTTACAAGGTCATTAATTATCATTATTCGATTGCCTATTCCTTTGTGGTTTTTCTTCACCACAACTATTGACATAGAGCCACCTATGCCAGAGGGGGGGGCAAAGCGATGCAAAACTGCCGATATTTTGCCAAATTGTGTGCAGGGGGGCAAAGCGCAACTCCCCCGTTGCCAGTCAGTGGTTTGAGAGTCACAAAATTGTGCCTGAAATGCAAAAAATCGCTTGATTTCAAGCGATTTTTCTTGTATCAACTTTATCGTTGACCTATGGCTCCTCAAGTTGGACTCGAACCAACGACCCTGCGGTTAACAGCCGCATGCTCTACCAACTGAGCTATTGAGG
>CAKSGG010000269.1 GCA_934454215.1 uncultured Clostridia bacterium | reverse complement strand
GAAGAACCCGTTCGGTGACATATATAAAATTTGACAAGGATTTTGACATAAGTACAAACACCGATAAAAAACTTATAGTTTCATATGATGTTGCATTGAACGATTTTGACTTCTATGATGAAAACAATGCAGCTATGAGCAATGTAACCAGATATTTATTTGATGCCGGACTGTTTGAATACAGAGGGACATCATTACCGGCGAACGGTGTATTCTGGGGCGGTTCGTCATCGGGAAATAATGCAAATATCGGAATGGCATTTCAGATACCTTATACAAATACGGAAACAAACAAGGCTGAGAAAGCAGGCTTACTGATAGCTACGGGTAATTCAACGCCAATGCAAAGCGGTGTAGGTGTCGGTCATGGCGGTTCGGGTATATTTAACAAACCTCTCGGCAACGTATTTCATGTAGAATATGAGGTAACTCCTGCAACAGAAACGACAAACCCGAGAATTTCAAAAATTTCAATATCGGACAGCGAACATTCTACAGTATATAATACACCTGCCGACAATGCGTATTTTGAAATAGCAGCAAAAGATAATTACAATGCTGAATTAGAGGCAAAAACAAAAATATCGGGCATACGTCTTGACACATGGAGAGGCGGAAGTATTGATATTGACAACATAAAAGCATATTATGAGGGAACTCTCACAGTTCCGACAGCGGTTTATAATGACGCTGATTTAAACGGTGCAACGGTAAGCGGAACAAGCTTTAACGCACAGATTAACTTTACACAGCCGATAACGGAAGAAGAAACGGCTGCAATAACCGTAAACGGAGCTTCCGTATCGGCACAGCTTTCGGAGGACAAAAAGATTGTTACGGCTGAAATTTCAGGCTTGAAGTACAACAGCAGTTATGTTTTGAATGTTCCCGAAACGGCATTGAACAAGGCGGCGCAGTTTGCTTTTGAAACGGAAAAATCAGCTATGTATGTTCAGGATTTTTCTGAAGGAGCGGTAACGACCGTAAACAACAGAAGCAATGCGTATGCGTGCATTGCGGATTTGGATGATAATGATATAGTTACGGTACAAAGAGGTGCTGCTGCAACCACAGCAAATATATCGGGCGGCAAGCTGAATTTGGCTTCAAGTGAATATGATGCCAGCGGTGAGAAATTTTCAAGAACATTCGTAAAGTTCAATAAAGACTATGATATAAGTGCAAATACAACAGATAAGCTTATAGTCGGATATGATTTAAGTATAGATGAGGTATATCTGCCTGCGGAAGGAACAGACCTTTCAATATCCATGATATGCGGCGGCTTGTTCCAATATATTGATAAAAATACAGCGTCAACGGGTGTGTTTACAAATATGGGCGGCATTTCGGGAAATGCGTCAAACTTCGGAATGGCAATTCAGGCTCCGTCATCGCAAAGCGGTACAAAAGCAGAAAGAGCAGGCTTGTTCTTAAGAACGGGAAATAAAGCATTTGCAACACAGCCGGAGGGTGTGTATAAAGACCTTGAATTTGCCGGAATATTTAATAAACCGCTCGGACATAAATTTCATGTAGAATATGAAATAACTCCTGCAACGGATAGTGCAGAGCCGAGAGTAACTAAAGTTACAATTTCCGATGATACGGATTCAGTATATTATGTTGCTGATAATCCTGTATATAACGGTTCATACAAATGGTTTGATATAACAGGCAAAACAGCAATATCGGGTATACGTTTTGACGCATGGCAGAGTGCAAGCTATTCTGTTGATAATATCAGTGTAGGCTATGATTGGGCATATAATGCTTCCGAAGTGACATACGGCGATAATATACAGCTTGATAAATCAATGACTGTAGGAACAGATGATAAGACATTTACATATACTGTAAATAAAAATTGTGAAATAACAGATTTAAGTGAAATCACATTGAAAGATGAAAACGGAAATGATATTGCAGTGAATGCGGTAAACAACAACGGTACGGTTACAATAAACGTAACGGGTGATTTAGCTGCCGATACGGCTTATACTCTTACATTGCCGAATACTGCAACGGGTGCGATTTCAACAATAGATAAGTTTGAATATAATTTCAGAACAAAATGGGAAACAAAGAATTTCGCAAAGCCTGAATTGTTCAAGGATAAGACAGGCTTAAACGTAGTATTCTTGGGAGGCTCGATTACTGCGGATTTGAATGGCTACAGAAATGATGTTGAGGATATGATAAAAACACAATATCCCGATTCTGTATTCACAAATGCGGGAGTCGGCGGAACGGGTTCGGATTACGGCTGGACAAGATTAAAGAAAGATGTTATAAGCAACGGTCCCGATTTGGTATTTGTTGAATTTACGGTAAACGATGCAAATAATAAGCAGACAACACGTTATATGGAGTCGATTGTGAGAAACCTTAACAAGCTTGACAATCCTCCCGCAATAGTATTTGTATGTATGACAAAGCTTGACTTTGAAGCGACAAAAGCATCGACATCGGAGCATACAGCTCTTGCAAAGGCATACGGAATCCCTGTTGTAAATGTGGGTGCATATATGCAGTCAATGTATAATTCCGATAATCAATTCAAGACTGATTGGGATAATAAAGTATATTTGGCAGACGGAGTTCACCCGTCGGAGGATTGTTCAAGAATATACGGCGGATATATCTGCAATTTGATTTCGGGCAATCCCGATAAGTACATAACATTGCCTAAGACGAATGACAGTGTAACACCGCTTTCGGATTATATTGATTATGTTTATGATTATTCGGCAATTTCAGAAAATTCGGACAGTGTAACATTTAAGGTTTACGGTGATGATTTCAGATTACAGTATTATCAGAATACGAAGGGTGTTGAATTTAATGTTGCAATTGACGGAAACGATATGGGTAATATCAATGCAAAATCGTCAAGCGACGGCAATACAAACTACAGTCTGATGTATACAAAGGAATATTCGGGTCTTGGTGATTCATGGCACACTGTAACGGTTTCGGCATTAGAAGAGGGAGATGTTTTAATTGATACAATAAAAGGTGTGTTCAAGTGCGAATCGGAAGAACTGTTTGAGATTTCAAAGCCTATATTTAATTCGCAGACGATAACGGCAGGAACAGAATTGACGGCAAGTACATCATATACAGCCAATGCAGAAAATAAATTTACAATTATTATAGCTTTGTATAATGCAAACGGCAATCTTACGGGAATTAAGTCAAGCCCCGTAACAACAAATACGTCCTGCATAACGACCGATGCAAATGTATCAATTACACCGAAGGACGGAGATGTTTCGGCAAAAGCATTTGTTTGGGACAGTATGAGCGGAATGAAAAGCGTTACCGATATGAATAAGCTTGGCGAGTAAGATAATTTATACGGGGGGATATATTCTCCCCGTGTAGTGAAAGAGAGGCAGTAATGAAAAAATATATATCTATGGTTTTAGCAGCTCTGATGAGCGTTTCTGTATGTAGTTTTACGGCTTTGGCAGAGGATTATCCCGAAAACGGAGCATATTATAACGATTTTTCAAGCGGTGAGGTTTATTCAACCAATGTTGTGGGAAGCGGAGTAAATGCATTTCTAGTGGATTTTTCCGTTTCAAATATTGCAAGCAGAATGTTTGAACAAAATGCGCCGACATCTGAAATATCGGACGGAAAATTAAAGATAAAATCAAACGGCGGATATTATTTAAATTCGGGTCAGAACGGAAGGACACGTTCGGTAACGTATATTAAATTTGACAAGGATTTTGATGTAAGTGCAAATACAGCGAAAAAGCTTATAATTTCATATGATGTTGCATTGAATGATTTTGACTTTTATGATGAAAAGAATACATCTATGGGGAACATACAAAGATATTTGTTTGACGCAGGCTTGTTTGAATACAAGGACAGTAAAACGGCGGCTGAAGGTGTGTTTGCCGGCGGCTCGTCGTCGGGAAATACAGCAAATATCGGAATGGCGTTTCAGATACCGTATACAAATACGGAAACAAACAAGGCTGAAAAAGCAGGCTTGCTGATAGCTACGGGAAATTCAACTCCTATGCAGAGTGTAGTCGGAGTGGGACACGGCGG
>CAKSGG010000268.1 GCA_934454215.1 uncultured Clostridia bacterium | reverse complement strand
GATATACGTCGGCAGGGTAGCTCCTGTTCCACTTAAATACAATAAGCTTTTCTGTTTTTTGTCTGTATTGTTCAAGACAACTGTGTTCCGCAAAGCAAAACTCTCCGTCTGCCGCTTTTGATAAGAAATTATCATCAATATTTATGTCAGCGTTATATTGCTCAAACAAAGCTTTAGAATAATTGCTCATCCATATTTTTCTGCCTGCTGCAAGCTCGGTTATCTTTTTGGTAAGGATTTTATCCTGTGACTGACGGCGCTTGTTAAACATCATACCGCCGTTGTCATCTATACAAATTATAAGTATCATATCGGTTTCCTATCTTCTGAAAAAGTATAAATCCAATTATATATTATCATAAAAAGGTAATTATTTCAATATTACGGAGAAAATGTAATGAAATTGTTATATGAAACCGTCAAAAAAGGACTGCTGCGTAAATGCAGCAGCCCCATGAAAAATTATTTTCCCGGAATAAGAAGCCTCATGCCGGGCTTTAGACAGTCGTCCTGCATATCATTAAATTCACGTATGCTTTTGCATGGAACGCAATATTTTTTTGCTATTGACCACAAATCGTCATCGGGCTGAACGAAATATATTATAATTTTGTTTTCATCGGGTTCAGCGTCGGTTTCTGCATCGACAGATGTTATCATTCTGATTTCCCTCTGACGTGTTACATTAGCGCTTATGGATAATATACAGCGTATTTCAACCTCTCCTGCGGCATTGAGATTGTAGCCGGTATGTTTTACTTCGGCTTTTAATTTCGGAACAGCATCACTGCCGCATATATCGCAGTCGAGGCTGTAGCTGAACGGAATGTTTTTCTTTATGCTGTATACGGGATTTTCGGAGCTTTCCGATACATACAGCACGCAAACCTCCAGTCTGCCTTCGCAGATGAGCTTGCCTCGCTCAAATCCGACTTTTGTTATATACGGTTTTGTAACGGCATTATATACATTAGCAACAGCGGGAGCACTGCTTGATATTTCGATAATTTCGCGAATTGTATTCTGTGCCGACGGTCGTGCTATAATTTCTTCAATGCTTATCGTTTCAGATTCCGATGACGTTTTGCAGTATGCGGCATAGCAGTCCTCAATCATATCAACCTCTATGCTTTCCCATGCTTTTATCTGCGCTGCGGCATTCATTGAAATCATAATTTCACGTAAATCTCCGTCTGAATCTTCTTCAACATCAAGAGAGCCTTCTTCAAGCCTGTATTCTATTTCACATTCCGCATTTTCATTAATATCCTCCATATCCCATATCTCGGCAAACGGAAGCTCACCCTCGCAAAATTCAATTTTTCCGCTGTTGTCGGTGTAAAGTATACATACACTCACCGTACCCTTTGCCATAATACGTCCTGTGATTGTTGTATATTCGATGTCCTTTATAGAATAATCCGCTTTAAGAATTTCATTAACGGAAGCCTGCCCCGAAGGAATTACAAGCCTGTCACGAATCATAAATGAAAATTCATCAACGCCGAGACTGTTCCGCAATGTTACCGTTCGGCGCTTTATTTCAATGTCCTCATCGGTATCGACGGCGGGTTCAAGCGTTTTTATACGTATGATTTCATAATCAAATTCAACAAGTGTTTTGATTTTAAGCTTTCTGCTGTTTGTAAGTGAAAATTCCGCACGTTCAACACTGCTGTTTATCACTGCGAAATCACTTTCTTCAATTTTTTTGTTGGAAATATCTTCTTCAAAATCAAATGAGGTTAGAATACTTTTTATGCATTCGGTTTCCGAATCGGGGATATACAGTATTTTTAAATCAACTCGTCCTTTTATGCTTAATCCGCCCTCGTATACTTCTTTTTCGGTTATGCAGGATACTGCGTCTACCTGTAGTATTTTAAGAATATCAGGCTTTGAATCGGGTACTATTATATCTCCGTCTATTGTTTTCTGTGTTGAAGCGTTTACAACTACATCGTTTACTTTTATATTTTCTTTAATAAGTTCCATAATGCGCTTTCGTCCTTTCACTAAAAAATCTCATAGTAAATACTATGAGATTCTTTAAATATTTATGATAATTTATTTCACTGAAGTGATGATTTTTTTCCATTGTTCATATGCTGCGTCCCAGTCGCTGCTGTCCTGCGGCTCGTATACAGCAATATCAAATGAATTTTTTACAAGCTTACGTCCTTCCGAAATATCCTTTATTGCACCCATTGCCATAGCCTGAACAACTACATTTCCTATGCTTGTAGCCTCAACAGGACCTGCGCTTACGGTGCGTTTTGTAGCGTTTGCGGTAAACTGGCAAATCATTTTATCCTTAATACCGCCGCCAACGATATTTATGACGTTATATTTATTTCCCGTAACGTTTTCCATGCCCTCAACCGTTTGTCTGTATTTAAAAGCAAGAGACTGCGCAATACATCTTATAACTTCACCTTTTGTCTGCGGTACTTTCTGCCCCGTCATCTGACAATATTTTCTTATTCTCTCTGGCATATTTCCGGGAGTCTGGAACTCATGATAATCAGGGTCTATAAGACTCTCAAACGGAGCGGCTTCTCTTGCCTGGCGTTCAAGCTCGTCAAAGCTTAACAATTCGCCCTCTCTGTCCCATTGACGTCTTGATTCCTGAATCAGCCATAAGCCCATGATATTTTTAAGGAAACGAATGGTTTTATTTACTCCGCCCTCGTTTGTGAAGTTATATTCAAGAGCTTCTTTGCTGATGTTCGGCTTATCAAGCTCAACACCCATAAGAGACCATGTGCCTGATGATATGTAAATAAAGTCTTTTTCGTCAACTACGGGAACAGATGCAACTGCCGAGCCGGTATCATGCGATGCAACCGCAACGACAGGTATTTCCGCAACACCCAATTCTTCGGCAAGCTCGGGCTTTAATGTTCCAACTATATTGCCGGGATAGATAACATCGGCAAAGATGTCTGTAGGCAATCCGAGCTTTTTCATCATATCGATCGCCCATTCGTGTTTCTCGCTGTCAAAAAGCTGTGATGTTGAGGCTATTGTATACTCGTTTTTCTTTACTCCTGTCAAAAAATAGTTGAACAGGTCAGGCATAAATAACAGTGTTTTTGCCTCTTTAAGCGCAACGCTGTCCGAAAGTTTCGCACTTAAAAGCTGAAATACGGTATTAAACCAGTTAAATGCAATTCCCGTGCTGTTGAAAATTTCTTCTTTAGACACTTTTTCAAATGCTTTTTCATACATTCCCTCTGTTCTTGTATCGCGGTAATGATAGGGATTTCCCAAAAGCTTGTCATTTTTGTCAAGAAGTCCGTAGTCAACGCCCCATGTATCTATACCGATACAGTCAATATCTCTGTCTCCCGAATTTGCGCATTTTAAAATACCCTGCTTTATTTCAAAGAACAGTCTTAAAACGTCCCAGTGTAAATCTCCGTTGATGTTTACGGGGTCATTTGAAAAGCGGTGTTTTTCCTCAAGAGTAAGCTTTTCACCGTCAAATGTCGCAAGCATTGCGCGGCCTGAAGAAGCGCCGAAGTCAAACGCTAAAAATTTATAAGTCTTTTTCATATTTATATTCCTCCGTTAATTATATATTATTTTTATTATATCTTATTAAATACTATTTGTCAAGCAGTTTTGTATAAAATTAACAAATATTCAAAAAATAGCATAGGTAAGCCATTTATTAACACATTTAGCCACTTGTGAAAATTCAAAAATAGACCCCAAAATGTCGAAAATATACAGAAATGACGACGATAAGTATGTCAAAAAGTATGTCAAAAATAAGGACATAAAATATAAGCAAACAGCAGTATCCAATCATATTAAAGCACCATATAAGCAGTTAAGAAATATTAACTTTTTATATGATTTTTTAATATGCTTCTTGCCAAAATATTCAAATCATGATATACTGTATATAACAGAAATTTACAAGGGGAAACTTAATGAGATACACAAGAATAATATCAATACTCATAACTGCATTTATACTGTTACAGCAAATTACATTTGCATTTGACATTGAACGTGAGCAGGAAACAGCAAAAACAAATTCACAGTCTGTAACGATATTGAA
>CAKSGG010000267.1 GCA_934454215.1 uncultured Clostridia bacterium | reverse complement strand
CTTTTGGTATAAGACCTCGCTTTTGAGAATTACAAAATATGACCATATGATTGATTATCAGCCAAGAACTTTTAAAGATGGACGGGATATATTGATTGAAGATACAGAAACCGGCAAGACAATAAATGTATTCAGAGATGCTGATGATATAATTTGTGTACATAAACCCGGAATGTCAAAAATTACAGCTAAAATATCAGGATTTACGATTAATCTGGAACTTATAGTGCCTAAAGACGACGCCGGGGAGTGCTGGAATGTTTCGGTAAAATCGGATACGCAAAGGAAAATAAAAATTTCTTTCAAACAAATATGGTCAGTAGCAAGATTTGGAATACACACGGCAGAGGAGGGCATACCTTATGTATCGGTGCCCGGCAAAAATCAAACCGTTACGAAATTTGAAAACGGCGTAATGCTTCATACGGATAATCCTGAATTGCCGGTTGAGCTTTGGTGTGGCTTTATTTCGCCCCAATGCCGAAAATTCGTAATTTCAGAGGAAAGAGAATTGCGTAAAGACGGAAATTGTTTTATATTTCCGACAGCGGAATTGTACGATGAGATAGAAGTTGAGGAAAATAAGGAATACCAATATAATATTTTCTCATTTGCTGAGGAAAATAAACAAATCTTTGACGGCTTGTGCGATAGATATATTCAATGCAGTGAATTTGAAAAGCAAAAGGAAGAAACCGCAAAAATGTGGGAGGAGCTGTTAAGGTATCCGTCATGCTCCTTGCCCGATAAAAATATAGAGATGTTTCTGAATGTATGGCTGAAAAATCAGATATTTACTACATTCCGATATGTTCGTTCGGGTTATATCGGCTATCGTGACACTATCCAGGATTCATGGGGATATACTCTGATAGAACCCATAAAAGTAAGAAATCAAATTCTTAAAACGCTATCGTTTATGAAAAGCGATGGATCTTGTCCGAGAAATTTTTCGCCGTTCGGGAAAAATGACAGGCACGATTTAAGAAACACAATGGATTCCGCAACGTGGATAGGAATGTGTATAAATGACTATATAGCGGAAACAGGTGATAGGGATATATTAAATGAAAAAATCCCATATCTTGATTCCGAGGTGGAGGAAACCGTTCTTGAACATATTTCCAAGGCGATGGATTTGCTTTACAAAATGAGAGGAAAAGACGGTTTTTGTCTTGTGGCAGACGGTGACTGGAACGATGCCATTGAAGGTATAAGCCAAAACGGTCCGGCAGTTTCAATTTGGCTGACCATGGCATTTTATTATGCTCAGAAACAGCTTGCAGAGGTTTACTCGGCAGTGGGATATGATGACATCACAGAAAAATATAAGGAGAGAAACGAAGAACTATATAATGCTATACGTAATTACGGATGGGACGGCGAGTGGTACAAGTATGCAATAAGCGGAAATGGCGAAGCTGTTGGCTCAAAGAAAAATGAAGAAGGAAAAATTCACTTAAATTCAAATACATGGGCAATATTTACAGAAATAGCCGATAAGGAACAGTCAGATAAGATTTTTGCTTCCATTGATAAATATTTAGATACGTTTGTCGGTCCTGCACTTCTTGCACCGCCCTACAGAAAAAAGCCATGTAGCGTAGGACGCATTGTAAACCTTGAACCGGGAACATTTGAAAACGGAAGCGTATATCAGCACGCCGTATGCTTCTATATTTTTGCGCTTTTAAAAGTCGGCAAATATGATGAGGCATATAATACCTTTAAAAAGCTTCTTCCCACAAACCCGGGAAATTTTGATTCCAGGAGAACTTCCGAGCCATATTGCATGGGAAATTTCTACTGTGGACCGTCTCACAAACGGGCAGGACAAAACTTTTTTACATGGTTTACAGGAAATCCGGCATGGCTTTTAAGAGCCGGATTTGATGAAATGATCGGTGTAAAGGCAACTTTTAACGGACTGAGAATTGAACCGAAGGTTCCAAAAACATGGAACAGCTTTGCAATGGTAAGAAAGTTCAGGGGTACTGAATATCATATTAAATTTGAAAGAAACGATACAAAGGGAATATGGGTTAACGGTGATAAGTGTGCCTCCAATATTTTGCCGATTAGCAAATGTTGTTTTGCAGAGGTAGTGGTAAAATTTTAAGGTTTATGAGGATTGATAAAATGAATTTGAATGAATACACAAACAAAGTAAAAGGCTGTTTTTGCGGCAAAAATATCGGAGGAACTCTCGGAGCACCATTTGAATGTAAACGCGGCGTGTGGGATTTGGAATTTTATACAACAGATATGTCAAACGGTGTTTTACCGAATGATGACCTTGATTTACAGCTTGTGTGGCTTAACGCTTGTGAGGCATATGGTGGGAATGTTAATTCAGAAATATTGGCGGATTATTGGATTGCCTATATAGCCGGCGACTGGTCGGAATATGGAGCGTGCAAAAACAATTTACGTGCGGGATTGCTGCCTCCATTTTCGGGAATGTATTGCAACCATAATAAGAACAGCTGCGGGGCGTTTATTCGCAGTGAAATATGGGCGTGCCTTATGCCGGGCAACCCCGCAAAGGCGGTGCGTTATGCTTTGGAGGATGCAATATGCGACCATTCGGATGAAGGCGTTTATGCGGAAATTTTTTGTGTGGCGGTTGAAAGCGCAGCGTTTGTCGAAAACAGAACCGACGAGCTTATTGAAATCGGACTTTCATATATACCAGAGGACTGCGCGGTGGCAAAAGCGGTCAAGTTGGTGCGTGAATGCTTTGAGAAAAATATGGACTGGAAAGAGGCAAGACACAGGCTATTGACGGAGATTCCTTGTTCCTTTGGTATGTATGACGGTTATGAAGACAGGGAAAAAGAGGATATACCGGTGGGCGAGCTTGGTTTCGATGCTCCGGCGAATATTGGCATTATCCTGATAGGATGGCTTTGGGGCAGAGGTGATTTCGGCAAGAGTATTTGTATCAGTGCAGGCTGCGGAGAAGACGCTGACTGTACAGCTGCGACACTTGGTTCGATTCTCGGAATTATAGGAGGAAGCGACAGTATTTCGGATACGTGGAAAAAACCGATAGGCGATGAAATCAAGACAATATCTGTAAATTTGACAAATGATGTAATCAGAATCCCGAAAACGGTAACGGAACTGGTGGAAAGAATAATCAGTTTACAATCGATTTTTGCGGGACAAGAATCTGACGCTTTAAGAATGACAAGTTGCAAGACAGGCATTTTTTCGCATAGCTGTTTCTTAGATGATTTGGAAATCAGAATGCGCGGAATAAAAAGAGAAAATACGCTGCTTGAAGTCATATTAAGCTATGACGAACCGGAAATAACCGATACGAAGCAGATAAAATTATATGTTAGAAATAAATTGAAAATGCAGCAATGGATTCGCATACGCTTGTATACCGATGATGGATTGGAATTGATGCAAGGAAATGATTGTGAGTATTGTATCGACCAGTTCCACGGAGGAACAGCGATCAGTACACTGCAAACAGAAATAGTATGCAACGGAAGCTCCAAAGGAAGATATGAAGGAGTAATAGAAATAACCTCAATAGGAAGATCGGAAAGAATGTATTTTCCTATTTTATTGATTAATCGCAAAGTGAATAACAGAAGTGACGAGATGTAAAAGCTGTTATAATAGAATTAATAAGGGAATCAAATGAAATTTTTGTTAAGATAACATGCCGTTCGGCAGAGACATGTTTCTACCGAACGGCATTTATTTATGTGAAAAGCTAATGAAAGGCTTTACACCGAAAACCGAATTTAAAATTGAGACATTTCTATGTGAGGTTTGATTCCCTTGCAGACGGTTACGAGCAGGAAGAAAATCAAATCTGAGCTGATATTGAAATGTGGCAGGACGAGTATGATATAATCAGCGATACCAAAGAGTAAACAAAACTGTTTGCCGACAGTGTAAAGAAGTAATGCTGTCAAAGAGCGATAAGGCAATGAACTATGAAGTTGTTTCGGAGTAAATATAACAGCGGCGGCACTGCGATGTGACCGCCGCTGTTTATACTAATGAACCCTAAAAGTCAATATGACACAAACAAAAATTATAATAACAAGAC
>CAKSGG010000266.1 GCA_934454215.1 uncultured Clostridia bacterium | reverse complement strand
GAAGTTGAAATCGTTGGTTTGACAGACGAAAAGAGAAAAGTTGTTGTAACAGGTATCGAAATGTTCAGAAAGCTTCTTGACTATGCTGAAGCAGGTGATAACATCGGTGCACTTCTTCGTGGTGTTCAGAGAAATGAAATCCAGAGAGGTCAGGTTCTTTCAGCTCCGGGTACAATTCATCCGCATACAAAGTTCAAGGGTGAAGTTTACGTATTGACAAAGGACGAGGGCGGTCGTCATACACCGTTCTTCAACAACTACAGACCTCAGTTCTATTTCAGAACAACTGACGTTACAGGCGTAATCACACTTCCTGAAGGTACAGAGATGTGTATGCCGGGCGATAACGTAAAGATGGCTGTTGAGCTTATCACACCTATCGCTATTGAAAAGGGTCTTCGTTTCGCTATCCGTGAGGGTGGTAGAACTGTTGGTTCAGGTGTCGTATCTGAAATTGACGAATAATTAATATTATGAAATAATTAAAAGCTGCTGCATTTTGCGGCAGCTTTTTTGTGTATTTTAAAACTTTATTGGCAAAAAATCTTGATATATTTTGCTTATTATGGTATAATAAAATAAAAATGTCAGGAGTGAGTTTATCGTGGATATGGATTATGACAGTGTACTGCCGATAGCGGTGCGGGGAAGTTCAAACAAGCTGCAGCGTCATATAAAGCGTATTGAAGGACATTCTCTGTATCAGATAACTCTGATTACTGACGGTGAGGGTGTGTATATAGACGAAAACGGGAATAAATTCAGCTTAAAAAGAGGCTCGGTTTTTATGTTCCGCCCCAATATAGCGCATGAATATTACGGAACGACAGATAATTTTGCGAGCTATTGGATAAATGTGGACGGCAGCGGAATAGAAGAAATGTTCGATTATATCGGTGTTGCGGCAAGCTCTGTTTATGATATAAAGGACGAATATGAATATAATAAAATAAAGCTTATTTTTGACGAGGTAAACCGCGAGTATTGGGCAATGCGTTCAGATGAAAATACAGAAATAAATAACGGTATTGCGGCGGGCATGGATTATAATAAATACCGTGAAAGCGAGCTTAAAGCGTCTATGGCGGCATATAATCTGTTGGGGAATACGGCGATACTGCTGAACAGGCAGCGTTACGGCAATCCAAAGCTGAACAAGGGCGAGCTTGCACCGGTGCTTGAAATGATACAAAAGAGATATATGGAAAATATCGGCGTATCGGATATGGCGGAGTATATAGGAGTATCCATAAATAAAATTGCATCGATGTTCAAGAAAAGCTACGGCATAACTCCAAGCAGATTTCTTGTTAATACAAGACTGAATTTTGCCGAAATGTTTCTGCGTAATATGGAATACAAAACGATAAAGCAGATAAGCGAAATGGTCGGATTCAGCAATTCGGGATATTTTATAAGGGTGTTTAAATCAAAGTTCGGAGTTACTCCCGAGGTGTACAGAGAGATGTACACGGGAGTGCGTGACGTGTAAAATGTTATAAAAATGTAACGTATTGTTCATAAAAAAATATAGAAAGTTAATATTATATATGATATAATAAAAACAGCAATAAATTTTTAAGGAGGGAATCTCAATGGATGAAATTTTTGATAAGGTAAGGGACGGAGCGTCGAAGGTTTTTGACGGGGCAACAAAAATAGCAAAGCAGGTTGCGGATAAAACAGGCGTTGTGGTGACGCAGACAAAAATAAGCTTTGCGATAGGTGAAACAAAAAATAAAATGGATGAAATATATGCTGAAATCGGCAGAAAAGCATATAAAAAGCACACAGAGGGAACGGATTTATGCGAGTGTATGTCGGACGCTTTTGAAAAGCTTGATGAATTGCAGTCTGAGCTGGAGGATTTGAATGAAAAGCTTGCGGAGGTAAAGGAAACGGTAAAGTGTGAAAACTGCGGTGAAAATAATCCGAAAACTGCGTCATACTGCGTAAACTGCGGAGAGAGTCTGAAAAATGATGAGGCAGAGGGCGGAGAGGTTGTTGAAGACAGCGAGGTTATTATAATCAAGCCGGAAAAGCCGCATGAGAATGATGATGAAAAGCCGTCTGAGGACGACGCTTAAATTTTATCCGTTTTAAACGGAATGGAGGAGTACTATGTCGAAAATAGATGAATTTAAAGAATACGCACGGAAAAGAATCGTTGATAAGCTGCGTGACAAAAAAGATGACGTCATAGAAGCATATGACGGAGATGATTCGTATTACTCGGGCAGCGATGAGGACTATAAGGAATTTCTTGACGGGCTTGACGTTGATATTGACGATGAGGCAGAGCCTGTGGAAAGTACGCAGAAATTCAATATCGGTGATAATTTAAAGGGCGTTGTTGAAAAAATGAAAGAAGCGGCAACCAAGGTTACGGAAAAAATAAATTCGGTTGACAATGAGGATATTGCCGAAAAAGCGGAAAATATAATCGAGGATATAAAGGACGGAAAGGTGTCCGAGAAAATATCCGAAAAAATTTCCGAAAAGATTGACGGAATCAGCGAAAAGCTTGCGGATTCGTCGGGTATAACCGATGAGCTGAAAACGGGCTTCGGCGATATAAGCGAAAGCATGGAGGAAATTAAAAAAAGCGTTGATAATCTGGAAATGCGGATTGCAGCCGCAACAGATTCATCGGCTGCCGATATTACGGAAATACGCCATGAACTGAACGAGCTGAAAGAAACGCTTAATACGGTGCGTGATGCGGTGAACGGAGTATCAAAGCTTAGTGACAGCGTGTTTGACTTGAAAAACTCACAGCAAAATACGAAAAACGCATTGACGGATTTGCAGACGGAATTTAAACGTCTGAAAAAGAAAACAATAACGGGCATAGTTATTTTAAGTATAATAGGATTTATAATTATAGCAATGGAAGTTGTAAATCTTCTTGCTTAGCGAGGCTGTTAAAATGGATATGGGAATAGTATGGTTTATTGCTGTTGCGGTGTTTTTACTGATTGAGGCGGCAACATATCAAATGGTGTCGATATATTTTGCAGTCGGTGCGGTCGGAGGGCTTATCGCCTATCTTTTGGGTGCCGGAACATATATTCAGCTTGTAATATTTATTGCGGTATCGGTTGTATTGATTGTGCTTTTGCGGCCTATATCAATGAAAATGCTGAAAAACAGGGATAAAGACGCAGTAACAAACACCGATACGCTTATAGGACGGAGTGTATATATAACGGAAGAAGTGAATAATATAAAGGAAAGCGGTCAGGGTAAAATAAACGGAAACTACTGGACCGTAAGGAGCACTGACAATTCCGTGATACCTGTCGGAAGCGTGGCGGAGATAGAAAAAATTGAAGGGGTAAAGTTAATTGTAAAGGAGAATTGAGATGGGATATATACTTGGTATATTAGTTATTCTGATTGTGGTACTTGCGGCAAATATAAAAATTGTTCCGCAGGCTCATGCTTATATAATAGAACGTTTTGGCGGATATTATACAACATGGGGCGTAGGACTTCATATAAAAATTCCGTTTGCCGATAAAATTGCGAAAAAAGTGAATTTAAAAGAGCATGTTGTGGATTTTCCGCCCCAGCCGGTAATAACGGAGGATAACGTAACAATGCAAATAGACACGGTTGTGTATTATCAGATTACCGACCCTAAGCTGTTTACGTACGGGGTCGAACGTCCGATGATGGCAATTGAAAATCTGACTGCAACAACACTCAGAAATATTATCGGTGACTTGGAGCTTGATGAAACTCTTACCTCAAGAGATACGGTAAATACTTCTATGCGTGCAATTTTGGACGAGGCGACAGACCCGTGGGGAATAAAAATTAACCGTGTTGAATTGAAGAATATTATACCGCCGAGAGAAATTCAGGACGCTATGGAGCGTCAGATGAAAGCGGAGCGTGAGAGACGTGAGAGCATTTTAAGAGCCGAGGGCGAGAAAAAGAGCGCTGTACTTTTGGCAGAGGGCGAAAAGGAATCTGCAATTTTAAGAGCCGAGGCAAAGAAACAGGCGGCAATTAAAGAGGCAGAAGGTCAGGCGGAGGCGATAATTACGGTTCAAAAGGCGGTTGCCGAGGGAATCAAGC
>CAKSGG010000265.1 GCA_934454215.1 uncultured Clostridia bacterium | reverse complement strand
ATTACATCGAGGGGATTAACCAATCCCCCTGATGCGAATACATCCCAAAGACTGTCTATTTTATTTTTAAGTTCACCCGTAATCATCTGTAAAACTCCTTATTCCGTTTTTTCTGTATTATCTCATATAAGTTGTCCTATTTTACGGACAGTTGCTATCAATCCCATCTATTGCATACAGAGGAAGGTTGATAAGACCGGTTTCTTCACTATAATCCGCCATAGATGAGCGTATTGATATTTCAGGCTTGAATTTTTCTCTGTATGTTTTAAGGCTCTTTGCTTTAAGATTGATTTCTGCTTTGACTTCTAGCGGAATGATATAATCGCCATTATCCACTATAAAATCAACCTCGCAGGTGTTTCGTTCATTGGTATAATAATAGATTCCCAAGTCTTGACTTACTGCAAGCTGCTGCATAACATATTGTTCTGTTAATGCTCCTTTAAACTCAACGAAGAGTTCATTTCCGTTTAAAAGTGTACGCTGATTTAAACCTACCATTGCACCGAGCAAGCCCACATCGACAATGAACAACTTAAATGCTTTCAAATCTTCATATGCTTTAAGTGGTATGTTGGGGGCATTAATTCTGCTGACTTTGTGCACAAGTCCGCAATCGGAAAGCCACATAATTGCAGTTTCATATTCTTTTGCTCTTGCACCTTCACGAATAAGACCGTATATAAATTTTTTATTTTCCTTTGCAAGCTGCGATGGTATGCTGTTCCATAACATTCTTATTTTGGGCACTATTTCTTTTGGTGCATGTTTTGAAAAGTCCTGTTCATAAGCAGTTAATATTCTTTTTTGGATTTTTCTTGCTTCGTTGAAGTCCTTTTCTTCAGCAAAGGATGCCACAACTTCAGGCATACCTCCGACATAGTAATACTGCTTTAAAGCATCAATATATGTTTGCTTAAAGCTTTTTATCATATCATAATCTTTTTTATCTAAAAGCTCAGCAAATCGTTCCAGACCGATTGCCATAAGAAATTCCTTGAATGAAAGAGGATACAGTTTAAGGAAATCAACCTTGCCGACGGGGAATGATGTTCCTTCGTGCAGTGCAATTCCGAGAAGAGAACCGGCACAAACGATATGATATTCGGGAGCATTTTCATAAAAATATTTAAGCGAAGACAATGCTTTTGGTACTTCTTGAACTTCATCGAATATAATAAGCGTATCAGCCGGATTTATTTTGTGCCCGGCGTATAATTCAAGACCCATAGTTATGCGTTCCACATTTAAGTCTATAGAGAACAATTCCGCCATTTGTACGTTGGAATCAAAATTGATATATACAGTCTTATTATATGACTTTTTGCCGAACTCCTTCATTATCCAGGTTTTACCCACCTGTCTTGCACCTTCGATAATAAGTGGCTTTCGGTTTTTGCTGTTTTTCCATTTATCAAGATTCTCTATTGCATAACGATACATAGAATGCCCTCCAAATTCTTATTATGATGTTATTATACCATAAGTAAAAATGCTTGCTTGCAAGGGCATTTTTACGCAGCCGTCAATGTTCTCATAGGCAAAATAACATTTTGCGAGCCGTATGATATGGCTCAAAACAAAGTTTCTATGAGGTTATTATACCACATATTTTCATAAAATGCAACGAAAATAATCAATATTAATACATTTTTTGCGTGGAATATTTGCAATCCCATTACATTTTATCATTTTAATAAAAATAGCATATGCAAAAGAAAAATGATTCTTTCACATATGCGATATAACCATTAGGATCTGGTGTCAATGACGTGGGGGTTCAAGTCCCTTCAGCCGCACCAAACAGTAGAAATCCGAACCTTGTACCGATTGGTAATGGGTTCGGATTTTTAGTTTATTTGGATTATCCTAATTTTAATAGTAAACTTAAATAGTAAAAGGCACTTGCGTTGTAAATGTCGCAAGTGCCTTTTCTCTATCTTATATTTTTTCGTAGTTACCGAGATTTTCGTGTGAAAACTCAAAAACCACATTTTTGCTAAGTATTTTATCTGTCAAATTACGAAACCTTTCAAAATGTTCATTCAAAATTCCGTTTTTTTTAAACTCATCCATAGCTGGCTTTTCGTGCTCTAACGCTGATGATATTGCTGCCTCAATTTTTTCTTCTCTATATTTATAAATCATATCGGCATGTTCACACAATCTATTTACATGAATAAAAATCAATTCATTGTTTGAATAATTTCCCTCAATTAGTGCTGTATATGTTTTAATAATACAATTACATAAATCCATAAGTTCGATTATGTAGTTGGGTATGCAAGAGTTTACCACCAAAAACATTTGCAGTTCATTGATATATTGGTTAATTTCAGATATTATTTCTTTGTATTTTTCAAATTCTTTATTTACATCTATGTACCCTATATCAGAAACAAGTATATTGTTTGTAAGTTTCTCATCCAATCCATCATCTCTGAATTTTTTTACCGGCAAAGCAATATTTGATGCTCCAAAAGTACTAACCAAGTCTGTATTTAAAGAGGATTTATAATTTACGCCATCTATATCCTCGCTTTCCCTGATCCACTGCATTAATAATTGCGAAAATACATATTCTTCAACGAATTTATTCCCCCTATCTTTGACCTTAATGGAACAAGCAGCCATTAACGGATATGTAATGATATATCGAAGCAAACAATCGTATATTCCATTGCATTCTTTGTTTTGTCTTCTTTTGTTTAATATCCAAGTACTTGTACTTGACAGCAAATCTATATGTCTAAAAGCAAAATTTAATAATTTGATAGGATTATCATTGTTTTCGTCAAATGCCATTGCACAATAACTAAATTGTTTTGGCATTCCCGATTCGAACCAAGCAAGTTCTCGACCATTTGACATATATAAACACGGATATCCTGATATACTGTATCTATACGCCCCAATTCTATTTCTATATGTTCTTTTTATGTGAAACAGTTCTGCTTTTTGCAACTTTTTATCAAATGAGTCGTTTATACGAAAATCACCTTGCCTAATTCTATAAAAAACTTCATCGTTTCCCCACAATTGTTTTATCAAAAACCAATCGTGTGCTTTTTCGAATAGTGCAAAACTTTTTTCGTATGCCTGTTTTATAAATCCATTATTATATATTTCTATTATTATAGGAATATCCTTACATATTTCATCTAACAACTCTAGTTTTTCGCATAGTAATTTTGTGAACTCTTCTCCAAGGAAAGGATTATCTTGTGCAGATATGCAGTTTGACATTTCGTTATAATATTGGGATAGATGTTGCTGCATGTATTCAGCTACACTTTTCTCGCCTCTATACAAATCAAAATTATTTTTTAATAGAATTTGGTATATTTTATCATCTTTAATCATTTTGTTTTCTCCGTTTTTTATTTAATTATATCACTTTCTTGTGCTTTTTTCAATTAAATTATTCATACATTCGTCAAAGTAATTGCCTTCTGATAAAATAAAGATACGAAACTTAAAGGAAGCGTTTATGCTATGAAAGAAAGATTTATTGAAAACGGAATTGTGTATGTAAGAAACGGAGATTACTACATTCCAAATTTAACTGGACCTGATGATAAAGTTTATAACATCGGGAAGTACGGCAGGATGCACGCAAAATTTATTAAAGAAAACAGACCTTGTTTTTATACTGCAAAGATGATTGACGGAACTTGGCCTGCCTATCTTGAAGAAATTGACACAACTGCAAAGGAAATGGTTGACAGATTGATTAAGGAATTAGTTGTCAAAAGAGGTATTACCGAAGAACTAAAAGAAAAAGACCAAATGGCTTGGGTTTCCGCTATGGAGCAGATAAAACGCACCGCAGAAGAATTTGTATTTGATGACATAGTTTATATAGGGGATGTTTCGGGACAATCCCTCATTTTGTGTAAACCTCAAAATTTACTCCAAAATGATAATATAATCTAAGTGTTTTTTGTGGGCCGAAAGCCGTAATTTCGGCTTTCAGCCCTTAGTTATAATATAGCGTAAACTTGCCGGCATGTCAAGAGCGCCCTCGCAAGAGGGCGTTTATTTCACCCTTGATTTGACGGCTATTTTATGCTACTGCGGTAATCTATCGGCAAA
>CAKSGG010000264.1 GCA_934454215.1 uncultured Clostridia bacterium | reverse complement strand
TAACTATAGATTCCTGTAGTTGGATCCTGTGTCATTTGTGAAAGACTTACAGTTTTAACACCAGTGATTGCAGGACCGCTAACTGTGAATGTAACAGCATTCTTTATATCTTCACCGATAGTTGCTCCAGCTAATGTCTTTGTGAATGTAAGACTGCTTGTTGGATGTTCTACCTGTGTATACTCATTAACAATATCTACTCTTCCTGCAGTTTCTTTGCTTACAGTAACTGTCTTAGTAGTTGTTGCTGTTGAAGCCTCTCCAACCGTCATGTTCGTTACACATGTATAGTCAGTGCTTCCGTTTAAACCATTGTTTGTTTCTGTAACTGTGTACTGTCCAAACTTATCTTCCGGAATATCTGAAATTGTATAACTATAGATTCCTGTAGTTGGATCCTGTGTCATTTGTGAAAGACTTACAGTTTTAACACCAGTGATTGCAGGACCACTAACTGTGAATGTAACATCCTTCTTCATATCAGCACTGATAGTTGCTCCGGCAAATTTCTTTGTAAATGTGAGACTGCTTGTCGGATGTTCTTCTTTGGTATTTGTAACAACCCATGTACCATCACTATCTTTAGTATAGGATGGAGTATATCCTGCCACTTCAGTAACTTCTTTCACTGTGTACGTAATGTCATTTCCATTTGCATCTTTCTTAGGAAGATTTGTAAATGTTCCTGTCCATGCATTATCTTTATTCAAAGTTAAGGTTGCTACTGTTGCATTACCGTTCATCAAAGCAACCTGTACACCTGAATGTTCTGTTTCAGAGTCACTCCATTCCTTTCTTACAGGAATCTCTGTAGTTTCACTCTTGTAAGTGTTTGTTACAGAAACAGTCTGCTGTGATGCACCTGTAAAGGTAACTTCTTGAGTACTTTCTTTTCCTACTGCATATGCAATACTAAATGTATAACCTTCAACCTTTGCATTAGCAGGGTCAACAATTTCCTGTACAGTATACGTTCCTAATTCAAGATCAGATAATGTAACCTGATAATCATTTGCTTTGGTTGCATCTACAATCTGGCTATATGTACCATCATCCTTTGTTACTGTAAATTTGACAGAATCCGGATATAGAGACTCATTAATTCCTTTAAAGGTCTTTTCAACAGTTAATGTTCCTTTTGGTGTAGTTGTTGCTGTATCTGCAATACTTATATATCCCACACTGCTGTTCTGAATCTGTACTGCATATTTAGAACCTGCATCAGGCATTTTTACTTCAGCAAAATCATTTCCTTTAAATACAATATATGTACTAGGAGCCACTTTATATCCTTCAGGCGCCTTGGTCTCAACAACTTCATAAATCTGATCCAGTCTTAACCCATTTGCCGCACTACCTTTGATAACCACTTTACCATCTGTTCCGGTAGTAAACGTTGTACGTCCATCTAATGCAATAGGCGTTGTATACATACGATGCATTACACCATCCTGATACTTGACTCTGTAAAGCTGGAATTCAGCTCCAGCCAAAACATTCTGATTATTATCTGCATCATACTTTGTAATGGTTAACTGTGCAGAAGAACCTGATATATCCATAGTTGGTCTGTATTCACCACCCATGTTATAAGTTTTATCGGAAATTTGATCATTGTTGCTTCCGTATAAAACAAAAGTATTACTAGCATTTCTTGCATATAACTCAGTGCCTTTAGACGCATTAATATTGGTCTTATAAGCAATTTTTATTGGCATTTCATCTGGAAGTGTAAATGTTACAGAATTAGTTGCAGTATCATAGCTCCAGGTATATGTACCAGCTTCTAATGGTGTTCCAGTTCTTAAATTTGTTACAGATATACTTGATAAATCATAACTCAATACACTGTTTATCCCTAATGTATCAACAGCTGTCATCGACTGACCGTTATTTAACTTTATTCCAGCAGGGTTTACTTCTACAGCCCAATCCACAAAAGGATAAATGAAAACTCCATCGTGGCTGCTTTGAATTGCTGTTTTCTTTAAAACTTCCGGTAATGTATAGTCGGTATTTGTTATAGAGGTACCAATAGTATTTCCATCAATTGTTCCCTCTGCCCTGTTCTGTATTGTTAATCTTGTAGTATCAGTTGGTGTATCTGCAGAAGGATACGCATAATAGATGATTTCAAGCTCTTTTTTTACACCATCTCCTCTCCAGTTGAATAATGCATCAGAAATAGTGATTATAAATGCCTGTTGATCTGCATCATATGTCACTTCACCGTAATAAGAATCTGGTTTATCCTCATAGAGATGGCTCCATGTAGATGTCCTCACTTGTATATTATTTGGATCAATTACAAAACCATTATTCACAGTATCTTTAATTATCAGCTTGCTGCCTGCGTGATACTTAGAATTATCTTTTAAATCGACAGTAATTGTATACTTAAGTGCATTACCACCTGACGTATTATCCCCTTCATTTTGCCCAGTTGCTTTTTTTGTGATTAAAGATTCATATTTGTATTTCGCAGTAGATGACTGAGAATTTTTATCTCCGCCATATGTGTAATTCAATTTTGCAGTATTTGTATATTCTCTGCCATTTTCAAGACCACTCTGACTTAATTTAGTTTGATAAGTAAACTCTAACGTTTCACCAACATGAGAATTTACATAACTCTGTTCAAAAAACATTTCCACATTGTAATACTGGTCAATTCTGGACATAATTCCTGAAGCAGCTTTCGTCATTTGCCCATTTTCAAATAAAACTGTACTTCCTAAAAGAATCTTATATGCTTTAGGATCCTGTGTATTGTTATCCGGAGCATCAGCCAATGATACTTCCGTCATTCCATTTTCTAACTTTACACTTACATTCCAGGTGAAAATACCTGTTACAGGATCAACAGTATTAAATGTCTTTTTCACAAATTCTTTTGCTGGGTCTACAGGAGCCGAACCATGAGCTGAAACAGAATTGTCTTTAAAATTCACAGTCACATCATTTGTAAATGTCTTCCCATTAGAAATATCTACTCCTGTTTTAATTGGAGTTTTATATGTTGCTGTAAACTTTCCATTTCCATCTGCAGTAAAATCCCCTGGATTTAACTCGACATTTTCCAAACCTTCACCTGCAGTATCTGTAATACCAGCTTCAGATAAGTAGGATGCTAATGAACGGACATTCCCATCAACCAGATCTTTATAAGAGTTTATATCAATCTCTATCGTCCATATGATAGAGTTGGTTGCAGAATTATATACACCAGATTTTTTTACTGTAGGCTTACTTACAGTTACAGTAGCCCATCTATCTCCGGTATTTTTTTCTTCATCTCTGTTGTTTGTGTAGCCAGCATTAAACTTGTTAGAATATGTGCCATCGTTGTAATTATCATTAAACAGTTCACCCTCAGTTTTATTCAGCTTTGCAGTATAACTGATTGTCATAGTGGTGTCTTTGGCTAATTCCGTTGCAGGAATTTCCTGAATAGAATTATAGGTAGAATCGGTTCCATCAGCATTTTTAACAAAAACCTGACCGGAATAAGATAAACTGCTTCCTAAAGTATCATTAAAAGAAGTGATTCTTACATTACCACCTTCTGCTTTTAATTCGATTTTATAGTTTTGATAGTAATTACCATCAGCATCTTTATATACCCCCCCCTCGAGCATTTTATTAGCGGATAACACACTGGTTGTCGGAGGATTGTCATATGTAATAGTAATGGTTTTACCATCTAGTTTAATAGATACAGGTTGGCCATCTTGAATAGTATTATCCGTAATCGTGACTTTACCGTTGATTTCAAAATCTCCTTTTATATCACTTTGCAGTCTGTCTTTAGCTGTCAGATAAATAATTAAATGGTTATTCTTGATTTCATATTCAGATGTCCAGCCACTACCAGGTTTAATCAGACTTCTTGCATAATCATTTACTGTTACATTGATAGCACCCAAATCAATGTCTAAAGTAGCATCTTCATTTTTATGGTCAATATTGGAAATGCCAAACTCTCCATTAAAACGAAGTTCTGTGTTGTTTTTGATTGCAGTACCTGAAGTATCAGTAATATCATGCCATACTCCAGTGGAATCTTTGTATTCCACTTTAGTTACATTGGCATACCCCTGT
>CAKSGG010000263.1 GCA_934454215.1 uncultured Clostridia bacterium | reverse complement strand
GATTGGAGAAACACAAAGTGCGGATTCGGGAATTGTAAAGCAATCGGCTCAAAGCGAGGTGCTGTCGGATTCGGTATATAATATCAGAATAAACGGAATTTCGGGAGGATTTATAATAGATACAGCGCCGTCGCTTATATGTCCCACTGCCGAAATGGCGCAAAAGCTTAAAGGCGGATGGCTTGAATGTGACGGAATACTTGTTCAGGGCGCTATGCAGAAAAATATCCGAAAGGAAATGGAAAGACTGTATGACACAAAAAGCTTTGATGTCACATATACGAAACCCCAAAAGCCGGCAGAGTTTCAATATCCGATTGCGGAGGCACAGCTTTTCGGAAAAGGCGGAGTTGTCGGCTCTGTAAAAAATATGCTTAATATTCAGAATCTGAATGTAAACAGTCCATATTTCGGAGAGTTTAAGCCCGACGATACGGAAACATGGGAATCGGGAGAAATAAGCAATGCCCCGTGTTCTATGGGATATACGTCGGCAATTACGGTAAATTCGGAATATAATGTGTTTTATCAAAATCAGGAAATGATAAACAGAAACGCAATATATTTATTGAGTAAGCTGCTGTCGCTGTCCGAGGATTTGCTTATCAGAGATAATGCAACAGCTGAAAACGTCCCCACAACTCACGGAATGTTTTATCATAGCTATCTTGCGGCGATGTATTATGAAATGCGGGACTTGCTTGATGATGAAACCGTTGAGGTTACGGACAGTATAATGCTTGCGATGACGGAAAAAATGTCCAACTGTACGGGGAACGGACCTACCAATCAATGGATGTTTGAAACAAAGAGTATCGCTGCGGCATATGCTGCGCTTAATGATAAAACCTTGGAGAGATGCTTGCTTAATCATGTAAGAGCAATAACCGAGCCGAATATCGGTCTGGGTCAGTGCAGTGCGGGCTATTTTATGGAAAACGGAGGCTATGACGGAGATTATCATTCATTGAATCAGAATCTTGTATTCGGAATGTACAAGACTTTAAAAGAAAGCAATGCTTGTGATGAGGCGGTTGAAATTCTGAAAAATATAATTCAGAACAATCTTGATTTTTGCTCTATGCTTTGGATTAAAGAATACGGAAATATTGCGCCCGCAAATAATGTATGCTCACGAATGAGCGGAGGGATAACGTCAATGACGCAACTTTCCATACCGTTGGTCATAGATGAATTTCCGCTGGCAAAAAGCAGAATGAATTTGATTCGTCTGCCCAATACGGGAGCAGGCTCTGCCGCAACATTCCCGTTTTTGGTAAACAGCAAAGAATATGCAATGAGATTGATTAATAAATATTGGAACTCATATGATGAGTCGTTTAACCTTATGTCGGCAGGCAATGACAGAATATACTACGACATCGCAAAGAATTACGAAAGCTATGAATCGGCTGTGATACCGTCGGAAACGGAAAGCGGAATATGGGAAAAAAGCGGAATAATAACCGTAAAGCATAAGGGCTTGTATCTGATTTCCATGTATGCAAATTCCGATAATAAGGCTGTTCCGTCGGGCGCATATATGGGCGGAGGAATAACTCAAATGTCAGGCGACGGTGCGGGAAGCTTTATTGTATCGAGAAAGCCGGACGGCGAAGCTTTAAACAACGCCGTATTCGGAACGTTAAATGACGGGACTTTGTATATCAGCGGAAAGGAAAAGGCGGTACTGAATTGGATTGAAAAGGATAAAATATTTGAAATAAGCGGTTCTTATAACGGTATTAAAACAACATGGCGTTATGAATTAACCGAAAAAGGCATAAGCGTCACGGTCAGTGCTGACGGTGATATTTCCGATACCTATGTAAATATTCCGATACCCAATTCATTAACGAACGCTGTTTTGGAGAACGGTGTTTTAAGATATACATATGGAGATACAAGCATAAAAATCATACCTCACGGAGATACAGAGCTTATAAAGGGAACAGACGGGTACGACAGAATACATATAAAATGCGACGGAAATGTTTCTTATGATATTGAACGGGTTAATGATACTGTACCGTCCTTTGATATAACGGCGCAGTACAGTGTGTCCTTGGCGGAGGCAATCGAAAACGGGAATATAACGGTTGACGCGTCGGTGCTGAATACAACGGGCAGAGCGGTAAACGGAACAGTGTTTTTCGCTGTATTTGACGAAGATAGAAAACTGATTGGGTGTACATATATGAAAGCGCATTTTGACAAGGATGAAGTACAGAAATTCAAATCGAAACTGAATATACCCGAAAATGCGGAGGAAATAAAGATATATGTATGTGATGGCATAAAAACGGTAAATGATTTGAAAAGCAATTGCGCTGTACTGCGGTGAGGTAGAGTAATGAAAATGGGAATTAGATTAAAGAGCTTTTTGTGGTTTTTCAGTATTTCGTTTATTATGCTTGTTTCATGCGTTGTGTTCATGATGAGTAAAATAAACAGTATAAATATGGAACGTACGGAGCTGAAAATACAAAATACAGTTGATGAAAATGCGGCCAAGTGGGACTCGTTTGCCAATAATGTGCAGAATTTCGGCTATCTGCTGTCAAACCGTTCATTTATGCAGAAAATATATACCGCCGATAAATCCGATTCGGATATGGAAATAAATAATATTCTGTCGGAGGTATATAATGACGGAAAGCTTTTGAACGGCTTTTTGAACAATAACCGAAATTTGAATATATATGTGAGCTATATATTTAATGACAAGTATGCCGTTTCGGACAAGCTGTTTGAAGTTTCGGAAATAAAGTTCAGATTCGGGGACTGTATGTATTCCGATAAGAATTTGAAAAATGAACAATGGTATAATGAAACAATAAGAAAGAACGGGAAAATTAATGTTTTTTACGATAACGGCAATGACAAATATATAGTGTTTGCCGTTATGAGCAAAAAAGCGGGGTTTTCGGATTATGCGATAGTGTCGATATTCTCAATAAATATGGACGCCGTGCTTAACGATTTTTGCAATATAGGCTATGAAGAAACGTGCGGGCGGATAACCGATATAAACGGAAATGAGATTATCGGCAATATGAAAAATATTGATAAAGAAAAGTATTTATCGTTTACAACAAGCACAATATTCGGCTGGAATGTCGAGGTTGCAATCCCGAAAGACAAAATAAAAATAAACTATTCCGAAATCAGTGTTGAAATTATAATATACATTTTTCTTGCTTTTCTTGCGGCGGTTATATTATCGGCATTTTTCGGATATAAAAATTCTCAGCCCGTATTATATCTTGCAAATAAAATGAAACAGATAAATCAAAATGAAGTTTACGATATGAGATTGGAAAAGAAAGGATTATCAAAGGAAATATATGAATTGTATTCTTCATTTAATATATTGCTTGACAGAATTTCATGGCTTATGAAAGACATAGAACATTCGGAAAGCGAGAAACACTCTATTGAAATGAAAATGTTTCAATATCAGATTAATCCGCATATGATTTATAATGTTCTTGACGCAATCTCATGGAAAGCGCTGATTTTCGGCTGTGACGACATTGCGAATATGAACAGTCTGATGGCGGATATACTGCGTTATTCAACAAGCGGAGAGGACTGTATGGCGTATGTTTGGGAAGAAATAGAAACAGTGAAAAAGTATTTAAAAATTCAGGAGTTTATTTATGAAAAACCGATTGCCTTGGAGTGTGATATATCCGAAAGTGACAGGAAAATTGAAATTCCCAAATGCTGTATGCAGATATTGGTTGAAAATGCGGTAATTCATGTCGGGGCGGTTATGAAGAAACCGCTGATTATAAAAATATATGTGCAGGAAAATCCGAAAAGAATTGTCATCGGCGATAACGGAAATGAGAACAGCGCTGATTTAATTAACGGGATTTTATCGGGAAATATAAAGAGCAACGGATTGGGAATAAAAAATGTCAATGCGAGAATGAAGCTGTATTTTGGCGAGGAATACGGATTAAAGGCGGCGTTGAATGAAAGCGGCGGTACGGATATGCAATTGTTTATACCGTAAATTATATGGAGGAGTAAGATAATGAAACGATTTTTAAAAGACGTAAAAAACAACAAAGTGTTGCTGGCAATGACTTTGCCT
>CAKSGG010000262.1 GCA_934454215.1 uncultured Clostridia bacterium | reverse complement strand
CGTCATGACAACACGTGAGGATATGGCGGCAGTTTCGGCAAAATCGAGAGTAATCAAATCCGTAATCTGCGGTGCTGTGGTCGGATTTATATGCGGCTTTGTGGGAGCGGGCGGAGGAATGATGATGTTACTGCTGCTGACGAGTATAATGGGATATGAGCTTAAAACGGCGGTAGGGACAAGTGTGTTTATTATGACGTTTACCGCACTTACGGGTTCAGTGTCGCATTTTGCGATAGGCGGTATGCCGGAGGTACTTCCGTTTGTTCTTTGCATAATTTTCACGCTTATATTTGCAAGGATTGCGGCGAAAATTGCAAATAATGCAAGTGCAAAAACTCTGAACCGTGCAACAGGCGTTATATTGATTCTTTTGGGAATTGTTGTTCTGGGCTTTTCGTTAATAAAATAGAGATATGAAAACGGCGGTATGATTAAGGAGCATGACAATCTGGGAGATAAGAGAGATGAATATATCGGATAAAAATATAGACAGCGGAAAACCGTTTGATTGGGGCAGAGTATCGGCGGATTATGCAAAATTCCGTGATATTTACCCACAGGAGTTTTATGACAAAATATTGGAGTAAAAGCTTTGTATAAAAGGTCAGAAGGTTCTTGATATAGGTACGGGAACGGGTGTTCTGCCGAGAAATATGTATAAATACGGCGCTGATTGGGTTGGAATTGATGTTTCGGAGAAACAAACAGAACAGGCAAAAATTCTGTCGTCGGGTATGAATATTGATTACATTGCACTGCCGGCGGAGGAGATAAGCTTTCAAGACAATTCGTTTGATGTTATTACCTCATGTCAGTGCTTTTGGTACTTTAATCATGAAAAGTTTGTGCCGAAATTCTTTCGTATGCTAAAATCGGGCGGACATATACTTGTGCTTTATATGGTATGGCTGCCGTTTGAAGATAAAATCGCAGGTGAGAGCGAGAAACTTATTTTAAAATACAATCCCGCATGGAGCGGAGCGGGGGAGAAAATGCACCCCATATTTATTCCCGAATGTTATAATGACAAGTTCGATTATGTAAGCCATTTTGAATATCGTCTGAATGTGCATTTCACACGTGAAAGCTGGAACGGCAGAGTTAAAGCGTGCAGGGGGATAGGAGCGTCTCTTGATGAACGGGAAATAAAAGCATGGGAAAAAGAGCATATAAAATTGCTGAATGAAACAGCACCGAATGAATTTGATGTTTTGCACTATGCGGCCGCTGCAATTTTGAAAGTAAAAAAGTAATTAATTTATTGAAAAAGGTATTGAAAAAAGGCTGTTTGTGTGGTAAAATATAAAATAAAACAATATTGGGACGGTAATCTGTAATGAAAGAAATATACAAAGATGTCGCATCAGCGCATAGAATTGTTATAAAGGTCGGTACATCAACGCTGACTTACAGCACAGGAAAGATGAATTTGAAAAGAATTGACCGTATGGCAATGATTTTAAGCGATTTACATAATCAGGGTAAAGAAATTATACTTGTTTCTTCGGGTGCGATAGGAGTAGGCGTGGGAAAGCTCGGTTTAAAGCAAAAGCCTGATTCAACAAAGGAGCGGCAGGCGGTATCGGCTGTCGGTCAATGTGAATTAATGTATCTGTATGATAAGATGTTTTCGGAATATAATAATACGGTTGCGCAGATTTTGCTTACAAAGGACGATATTGCAATTCCGAGACGTAAGAGAAATACTCAAAACACGGTAGAAACTCTTATAGATATGGGAATAATACCTATTGTTAATGAAAACGATACCGTTGCTATAGATGAAATAGAAATCGGCGATAATGATACGTTGTCTGCGCTGGTTGCTGACTTTGTTGACGCAGATTTGCTTATTCTGTTCTCCGATATAGACGGTATGTACAGCGCAGACCCGCATAAGGATAAGAATGCGGAGCTTGTCAGAATAGTTTATGATACAAGTGAGGTGCGCAATGCAGCCACAGGCTCTGCCGGAAAGCAGGGAACGGGCGGAATGGTGACAAAGCTTGACGCTGCCGATATAGCCGCTACGGCGGGAATACATATGATAATTGCAAACGGAAATAACATGGATGCTTTATATGATATTTTAGATGAAAAGCCTGTTGGGACACTGTTTGTTTCAAAAAATTTTGACAGAGAGGATAATGTGAAATGACAGAAGAGCTGTTAATGAAAGGGACGCTTGCAAAAGATGCGGCTGTTAAGCTTGCAGGCATTGGAACGCTGGTTAAAAATAAAGCGCTTGAAGCTATTGCCGACGCAATTGTGAAGAATACGGACATTATAATGTCGGCAAACAGAATTGATATTGATTCTGCTGAACAAAACGGCATAAGAAAGGCAATGATAGACCGCTTATCTTTATCTCCCGAAAGAATTGAGGGAATTGCGGAGGGAGTACGTCAGGTAGCGGCATTGAACGACCCGATAGGCGAGGTTATAAAAATGTGGAAACGCCCGAACGGACTGCTTATAGGACAAAAACGAGTTCCGCTTGGCGTAATTGCTATAATTTTTGAAGCACGTCCGAATGTAACGGTTGACGCTGCTGTTTTGTGTTTAAAGACATCAAACGCTTGCATTTTGCGGGGAGGCAAGGAGGCTGTAAATACAAATAAGGCGCTTATGAAAATAATGCAGCAGGCGTCGTATGAAAACGGAATACCTGAAGGAACGCTGAATTTGATTGAAGATACTTCAAGAGAAACCGCAGCGGAGCTTATGAAAATGAACGGATATATTGACGTTTTAATTCCGAGAGGCGGAAAGGGGCTTATAAGGAGCGTTGTGGAAAACGCAACCGTTCCCGTGATTGAAACGGCGGCGGGGAACTGTCACATTTATGTTGATGAAACCGCTGATTTTGATATGGCTTTAAAGATTATTCTGAACGCTAAGGTTCAAAGGCCGTCTGTATGCAATGCCGCAGAAACGCTTTTGATTAATGAAAAGATAGCCGATAAATTTGTTCCTATGGTATTTGACGCATTAAGGGCGAAAAATGTTGAAATAAGAGCGGATAAGCTTTCAAAAAAATATTATCCGAATGTAAATGACGCTGATGAAGATGACTATTATACGGAATATAACGATTATGTGATTGCTGTTAAAATTGTAAAGAACGTTGACGAGGCAATCGAGCATATTAATAAGTATAACACAAAACATTCGGAGGCAATTATAACGAACAGTTACGATGCGCAGGAAAAGTTTTTGAATTGTGTTGATGCCGCCGCTGTTTATGTTAATGCTTCAACGAGATTTACCGACGGATTTGAATTTGGATTCGGAGCTGAAATCGGAATAAGTACACAGAAAATGCACGCAAGAGGTCCTATGGGACTTGAAGCGCTGACCTCAATAAAGTATATTATTTACGGAGACGGTCAGATTAGAGAATAATTTATTTCAGAACGGAGGATTTATATGAATATATGCGTATACGGTGCGTCAAGCAATAAAATTGACATGAAATATATCAGAGCAGCCGAGGAGCTGGGAGAAAAAATGGCAAAAAGAGGTCATGCTCTTGTTTTCGGCGCAGGTGCGAGCGGCTGTATGGGTGCGGCTGCGAGAGGTGCAGACAGAGGGCATGGAAAAATTATAGGAATAGCTCCGACGTTTTTTAATGTAGACGGTGTGCTTTATGACCATTGTACAAAAATGATTGGAACTGATACAATGCGTGAACGTAAACAGCTTTTGGAGGAATATTCGGACGCATTTATCGTTTCACCCGGCGGAGTTGGTACGCTTGATGAATTTTTTGAAATTATTACACTAAAACAATTAAGCCGCCATAAAAAAGCGATAGCAATTTTCAACGTAGACGGATATTATGATGAGCTGGAAACGCTCATGGGAAAAATGGTTGAAGAGGGTTTTGCACAGGAGGACACATTAAAGCTTGTGCGTTTCTTTAATAATGTTGATGAAATGCTTGATTATATTGAGGAATATGAGCCGCCTGAAATTATAGTGGCAAATATGAAACATTTGAATAATGATATTAAATAAAAATACAGGGTGCCGCATTAGTGAACAGAACCAGTAAAAACAGACAATAGAAAAAAAGAGCCTCCTATGGTATAATGAAAATAAAACCATAGGGGGT
>CAKSGG010000261.1 GCA_934454215.1 uncultured Clostridia bacterium | reverse complement strand
TAACAAGGCTGATTTTGAGAAACAAGTATAAGAATCCAATCAGCAATTACAGGTGGGTTGCAATTATTGCAATACCTGTTATATCCGTAATTTCATTATGTGCATTGATGAAAGCGGCTCTTATAAATAACGGTATTTCACCGTATATATTGACGGGTATGATATGTATTATTCTTGCCAATATTATGACATACTATTTCTTTACCGTAATGAACAAAGAATACGAAAACACAATTAAAGCAAAATTACTTGAACAACAGAATGAAACTCTTAAAAAGAGTATTGCCGATAAAGACGCATTTGTGAAAGAGATGAAAACAGTTCGACACGATATAAAAAATCAGCTTTTGACAATTATGCAATATGCCAATGAGGGAAAAACAGATGAAATAAAGGAGTATGTGAATGTGCTGACGAATAATTATTTGCCAAACATTTTGAATTATATCAATACAAATAATGCAGCTTTTGACGCCGTTATAAATTCAAAGATTGCGGTTTGTAATCAAAAAAATATTTTTATGGAAGTGAATATAAAGCAAGACACAGACATAAGTATTCCGCCGGCAGAAATAGCTGTGCTTTTCGGAAATTTATTGGATAATTCAATAGAGGCTGCTAAACATACAGACGAAAAAAGAATATCGTTGGATATACAGAAAAACGCAAGCTATTTGATTATATTGGTAAGCAACAGTATAAAATCATCGGTGTTAACGACTAATGAAAATCTTGAAACATCAAAGTCTGATAAAGAGCTACACGGCATAGGAATTAAATCAATAAAAAATATTGTTGAAAAACATAATGGAATGATTCAATTTTACGAGGAAGAAAATGAATTTTGTTGTCATATAATGATTGATTTAGCAGAATAATTTTTAAGAAGTCATAAGTAATTATTTACATTACTGAATGGCTTCTTTTTTTGCCCGATTAAAATTGTCAAGCAATATTTTTCGGCAAATTGCGTCAACCGTCACGCTATTTGCGTCAGACATCACACACGGGTTGAAAAATTTTACACTCGTGTTATAATCAAATCAACAGAAGGGAGATTGAAATGGACAAATTGGCAAATACCCTTACAGATTACTATGTAAGAAAAAATGTAATTCCGGAGGATAAACGAGAAATATATTCTTATGGATTTAAGCTGATAATTGCCGATGCGATAAATTATATAATCATTATTTCGCTGGGAATTGTATTTAACAGACTTATTGAAAGTATTATATTTTTAATCACTTTATGCGGTCTAAGACAGTTCAGCGGAGGATTTCACGCTAAAACTTTTTGGCTGTGCAGATTATCAATGGTAATTACTTGTTTATGTGTTATGCTTTTAACAGATATAGTTACATACACAGGATTTGAAATCATTATTGCAACATCAGTGAATGCCATAAGTGTTACGTTTATTATGATTGTTGCACCGGTAATACACCCTAATAAACCGCTATCGGATAAGCAGGAGTGTAGCAACAAAATCAAATCAGTAATAACATCGATATTTCTGTCGGTAGTTTCAATTATAATTATTGTTTTTACGGATATGAAATGCGGCGTTACTATATCAATGACATTACTTTCGGTAGTCATTTTAATGATTATCGGTAAGGCAATACAGAAAGGAGGGAATGAAAATGTTTAATTGGATTAGTAGTCTTTTTGCGGGATTTGCATTTGATGCGGCAATATATTCAGCTGGTTTGGCCTCGAGCAATGGTATGCATCAGATGAAAGAACCGGAAGGCTTACAGAAGTTGGCAGAGGAAGGCAAAAAATCAAAAAATGTGATGAGATAAAGTTCATTAAGCTATAGCTTAATGAAGAATACTGTGTATTCTTCATTAAAACATCACTAACAATGGTTTGTTTGTTTTGGTTATGCGAAAGTTGCTGATTTACATACTTTAACTTTTGCTGATTATAGTTAGGAGGAGGTTCCGATGTTCAGTTAATAAGCAGACGGCAGAATTTATGTCGGTTCTGCTAAAACAGGTCAAATGCCACAGATTATAATGATTTTGTTGAAAATATGATTATATCACAAAACTTCGCAGGGTTACTGTATAAATGACAAAAGGTATTTTTGTAGTTTATAATCGTTGACAGCTTATCATATAAGAATGCGGCAAAGGCAGTAAAACAGCATTTATAAAAAGAGTCCTATTAAAACACATAAAGCAACGCTAATTACTAAAAAGGTTTTAACAAGAACTCTCATACAATTATATTACACTATTTATTATTGTATGTCAAGAATTTTGCAAAATAAATGCTGAAAACAACAAATTTCAAATCAGAAAGGACGATTATTATGAAAAAGTTTAAGAAGATTATAGCTATGGGTTGTGCGGCAATTATGGCAATGTCGGCAATGAGTATGAGTGCGTTTGCCGTTAACAACAGTGATGAACTAATGACAGGTACGGCAATAATGACAGATGAAAACGGAACTACACGAACAGTACCATTTTCTTTAAGCGTTCCTACAAACGCAACGCTTGAAGAAGAACACGAGCTGATTTATGAAGCGGCAAGCGAGGCCGTTGGTATTGTACAGAGAGCAAGTACCACTTTAATGGCACCAAGAGCCGACTTTTATATTCCTGAAAATGCTTATCCTAATTATAGCAGTGCTTTAGTGAACAATGATCCTATAGTCTTGGAACGCAAATATAATAATGTTGCTGTTGTGTTAACAAATATTTCAGGGAATCTTAACCCACAGTACCAGTACATCAATGCAAGAGTAAGATTTGAAGATAAAAGTCCTTCAGATCCTAATTATGACTGTTATTTTACAGGCAATAACATAACTTATGGAAGAAGTTGCACAGTCAAATTTATTAATAATTCAAGCACAGAAGGTGGATTTGTTAACTTATATTCAGGTGCAGAGTTGAGCTTTTACTTAAGTGCAGAAAATGGTTCTGGAACTGCCACAGTAAGTATAACCGGTTCGTATTAAAGTATTAAGATACATTTAGCATATAGTAATAATGCCAAAATGTAGTTGAAAGTATTCAGAGAGAGCCTTATGTTTTATGGTTCTCTCTGAATATAAAAATATAATTGAGGTGGGCAAGATGAAAAAAGTATTCTTTATTTTTGTATCACTGCTACTATGTAGTGTTATATCTGTTTCTGCGATGGATCTTAAAACTTCACTTGGTACAAAGCAATATGTAAATTGCGAAAGTATAGACTATGCTATTAAATATATTCCCGATAATGGAAAAGAACTATCAATCATAGCAAATATAAATTCATCAAATCCAGTTTATATCAGTGTTTTCAAAGATAACGAACCAGTGACAGAGTCTCAGCAAATTACCGGGAACAAATCCTACACCTATACATACACAAGCACAGACGATAAGTATTGTGTGTTGACTATGAAAATTTTTAATGCAGCAAAAGATAATACGCTCATTAATGCTGATATAACTGCTTATCAGAATCACTCTTATTCATCGTGGGCATTAAACTTTATATACGAAGCCATAAAATACAATAAAATCCCAACAGATCTTCAGAATAACTATTCGACAAATATTACAAGAGAGGATTTTTGCAGAATTGCATATCAGTTTATGGATGATTATATTGATAAGACATATGTGGAATCAATATTTGCTGATACTGACAGAGCAGAAATAAATAATTTGGCAAATATCGGAATATTAAAAGGAAAAGGCAAAAATATATTTGCCCCATATGATAATATTACACGCGAAGATGCTGCTGTAATATTAGAACGAATGGCTCAAAAAATGTCGATTATGAGGGAAAATGAGTCGTTTAGGACTTTTGATGATGAAGCGAGTGTTTCGTCCTATGCAATTTCATCAGTCCAAAATATCACAAGACTTTGCATTATGGAGGGCAAGGCTAACAATAGATTTTGTCCGAAGGATTTATTGACCAAAGAAGAAGCTATTGCAACTTTTATACGCCTATCAGGCTTACAAAATTAAAATATACAATATTTACAATGAAACACAAAAGGAGAACTCAAAATGGCAAATATAATAATTTACGGCGGAGGATTTCAAGCAGCGGCGGCAGCGTCAAAAGCAGCTTCGCAAGCAGGAAATGCGCAAATCTATGTTATAATTCCTTATCCTGTATC
>CAKSGG010000260.1 GCA_934454215.1 uncultured Clostridia bacterium | reverse complement strand
AGAGGTGACGGCGTATGTTTATACTCCTAACCTCGAAAAGAGGTAAGATGCGCAGCATATTTTTCACGTTAACACCTCCCAATTTGCAAACTAAGAAAAAACAAGCGCCGCAAAGCAGCACCTGTTTCAAATACTTTTAGTTATTACATTTTATTTGCTATATTATTATTTTTACAAACCTGCGTGATACATATCATCTAATGTAATAAATCTTATGTGGTCACATTTATGCTTCAGCATATCCTTTGTAAATCCTGATTTTGAGAAAAAGTAATAATACTTTTCTTCAAAGCAGCCCATAGCCGCAGCATATTCCTTCATAAGAGCCAGCTCATTTGTATCAATGAGTTCATTCTTAAATTTACATGAACCGACAATACCGCAGTCTCCCTCAACCGAAGTAACAACCACATCAATCTGAGCCTGCTTTTTTGTTCGTGGATTTCCGCCCCACCACTGCCCTATTTCAGACATATTAAACGGTATTGTTTTATCATAAAACAAAATATAATCCCGGCACATCTTTTCAAAAATCGTTCCCATATAGTCGGATAAATATCTATCGACAACCAGATCATAAGATTGTTCCATTCTTCCCGATATAATAGCTGCTGTGTTTTTCGCCACAAATGTAAACCAAAATTTAAAGAAATTATCTTCCAACTGATAAATCGGTCTCTTTGATTTCGGATCAGTTACCGGAACCTCTCGCTTTAAAATTCTCAGCGATATTAAATTTGTTATATATTTTATACAAACGCCTGTTTCAACACCAACAGTTGACGTAATCTCAGAAAGCTTTGTTTTTCCGGCTGCAACAGCAGAGATAATTGCATTATATGTTGCCGGCTCACGCAGCTCCTGCTTGAGAAGATTTGACGGTTCTTCGTAAAGCATAGCATTTTTATCAAAAAGGTTTTCAAGCAGATTTTCCCTGATTGTTAAATCCGGAGAAAACTCCTCCAGATAAAGTGGTATACCTCCCGTTATTCCGTACATAATCGCCTTTTCTTCAGCTGTATAGTTCGGGAACCACTTTCCCGTATCATAGTAATCAAACGGTTCAATTTTAAACTGTGCCGTCCTTCTGCCGTAAAGCGGGCTTTGATAACCAAGCACCTGTTTCTCCATAAAGCTCATAGAGGATCCGCAAAGTATAATAAACAGCTTCGTATTCTTGAATTGATGATCTATAAACCCTTGAAGCATTGAAGAAATACTTCTCTCAGCTTTTGCAAGATACGGATATTCATCAATGACAAAAACTAATCTTTCATTTTTTGAAAGTTCCTCTATTTTTGAAAAAGCATCGGAAAAACTGTTATAGCTAAGTGCAGCAGCAGAATCACCATTTTGTGTATATGCAATTGCACCCGAAAGTATTGAAAGGTTTTGTGCCGCATTGCTTTCTATCGCCGGAAACAGAATTGTCTTCTTATCCTTACAGAATTCATTAATGAGCGTTGTTTTCCCAACTCTTCTCCGACCGTATATGATAGCCATTTCAAATTTATCACTTGCAAACATTCGATTGAGCTTTGACAGCTCGTTTTTTCTGCCGACAAACATAAAACCACCTCAATATAGTATATTTAGATATAGTGTATCGTGATATACTATATCATACTATACTTTTTCATTTTTGTCAAGCTTTATATTTTACTAAATCGCAAAACCTTAATGTAATTATAAAACTTAATTGTAACTCAACGAAGTTTATCCGTTCCACTTACCGCCACTCAGCAGCGGGGAAAAATACGAAATAATGAAGCCAAGTGAATTAAGAATCGCCCATGTAATCGCTATTCTTTTAAGCCAAGCCCTTGATTCATCAACGGTTTTACCCGATTTTGAGAAATTCATCAGAAGCAGCGCGATTGATGCTGTAACTACACCTGCCGCTGTTGAGATCGCAAGCACTTTTGTGTAAACATCTTTCATTATCTCTTCTGCCTTTGACCATATATCTTCTGCAAACACGCTTGTTGTCATCATTAAAACAAACATCGCAATCAAGCAGAAAAACATAATCATTTTCTGTTTATTTATTTTTCTTTTCATTTCAATTCTCCAATCTGCTGCCTTTGGCAGCATAAAAATCATATTACAGAATTAACCGTATATCCCAGCATCAGCACAAATGCTAACGGTACACTTTTTTGGCGCGTTAAGATGCTCCATAACAACGCAATCAGAACGGTCAGTGCCAATACCGGCAAAAAGCCGGTAATACCGAGTGCAAATGCGCATACTGAAAGATACTTCACATCTCCGCCATTTAATTTATCCGTAGCAAGAGCGATGATAAAAAGCGGCATTACAACCGCAAAGGCCGCAGCAATCCGCTCATAAGGCGTAATATTACTCACAAAAACCGCATATACACCTATTCCGATACAAATCCAGTTTGGTATTTTCCGGTACTTAAAATCTATAATTCCGCCGATAAAAAGCAAAATATCCATCAGTCTGCACCTGAAAAATCGTCCTCGTACATATCGCCGTTGATTGTAATTGTTTCATTGAGTTTTTGACAGAACTCCACGCCGCCGACACCGCCGCCGCTGATATATATTTCAAACGAATGTTGCTCCGGAGCCTCTTTTGTTCCCGGAAGTTCAACCGGCGTATATATTTTTCGCGCACCTGCTTGTGACACCGGACTTACAGGCAATTTAAACTTCAATCTGCCGCCGGATACCATTGAAATAGTTTTCCCTTGCGTACCGAGTGAATTTGTCATCTCCCACGGCAGATAAATGGTAGCCTTATCGGGATTTTTGACATCATTTACAGACTTTCTGTTTCTGCCCCAATTTGAGCATCCGCCGCTTTGTGATACCAAGCTCGTATTTAATGTGCAATTAACATTAACCTCAAACCCATAGCCTGATTTCAATACAGCCGGTGTCACTTCTGCCGAAGCTCCCAAGACAGCTTTATAGTTAAAGGTATGTCTGCAAGTCCGATATTTTGTTTGCCTGCCCAATCTATATGATACGCTGTGCGAGTCCGTTTCCATCCATTCGATAATACCGTTACAGACGCCGCTCGGCTTTACGATAGTTTCAGTTGGCGGAACAGGTTCCGGATCATTGCCGTTTCCGCCACTGCCGGTCGGATAACAGTTTACATCAAGAATTTTATGCGGTTCATTTTCTGTAAGCGTTACTCTGACAGGATCATCATTTCCGCTTTTTTCTTCCTTTCCGTCAGGAAGTTTCAATGTCCAATCCTCAATCACATACCCGGATATATTTTTAATACTGATATCCGTATCGGACCTATCTGGCTTTAAAAGCTCTGTTTCAATAATCTTTTTTGAAATCGTATCAATATAATTTACGGTAATTCTTTTATTGTTTATGGGATAACACCTGACATTTAAGAATTTTTTAGGAATATATCCGCTTAATACGATTTCTGTCGGTGATTCCGTTCCCTCATACTGAATTGTCCCGTCCGGCAGCTGCACATTCCAGCCGTCCGTTGTATACCCATCAGGCACATTAATTTGAGCAATTATCTTTGTTTCCTGTTCTCCGACTACCTTTTTACCCGTCAGCGTTTCCTGTTTTATAACTACGTTTTCTGCCTTGTCCCAATATCTGACCTCAACGCCGGTATTCTTTTCCGGATACAACTCAACATTCAAGAATTTCTGCGGCACCCAGCCGGCAAGTGTTATCTGCACATCCTTATCGTTTCCGGAATACTGTATCGTTCCGTCGGGCAGCTGTACGTTCCACGCCGAAAAGGCATACCCGTCCATATCATCAATATAAATATTGGTATCAACTATTTGAGCGTCATCAAAAAGCTGACCCATGTTTACCGTTTCCTCTCGAATAATTGTATTATTCGGTGCATCCCAGTATCGAACGGTTACAACAGCCTCACGAGCCGGCTTGACAACAACCCTTACCGCTGTGAAATACCAGTAAGCACCTTTGGGAAACCATTTATTTTTCCCGACAGTCTGATGATTTCCGTTTTCACTCCAAGGATCACAGGAGCCTGTTTTCACCTTTGTGTCGCTTTTAACGCAAAGATAAAACGTTGTTTCTCCCTCAGCTGTCAGCTGAAATGATTCGGTATTTACAACGTTATCTTTATAAACCTTATAGCTGTCGCCCAGTGTACCAT
>CAKSGG010000259.1 GCA_934454215.1 uncultured Clostridia bacterium | reverse complement strand
AGGTATTATATTTATGATTCTTTCACTGTTCAAGTTCCGTGAAGCTCTTGTAAACAAGATTCCGAATAACCTGAAGTTTGCTATTACCGCAGGTATCGGCTTGTTCATAACAATTATTGCTCTTCTTAATGCGCATATTGTTGTTGCAAACGATGCTACAACGGTTGCTTTGGGCGACTTGGCATCAGCTCCGGTTGTTCTTGCGTTGGTTGGTTTGCTGCTTATCGGAGTATTCCAGCATTTCAAGGTTCCGGGCGGTATTCTTCTGGGTATCATTGTAACATGGGTTCTTGGTATGGTTGCACAGGGAATCGGCTGGTACACGGTTGACGTTGAGGCAGGAGTATATTCATTGTTCCCGTCATTCTCGTCAAGCGCTTTTGAAGCTCCGATGTTCTGCGAATTTGATTTCGGATTTGTAGCAAAGAATCTTCCGGCATTTGCATTGGTTACATTCACATTCCTTTACACAGATATTTTTGATACTGTAGGAACTTTGATAGGTGTGGCTGAAAAAGGAAATCTTCTTGAAGAAGACGGAACTCTTCCGAAAGCCGGCGGCGCATTGATGGCTGACGCTGTAGGTACGGTTGTTGGTGCTTGTTTGGGTACTTCAACGGTAACAAGCTACGTTGAGTCAAGTGCAGGTGTTGCGGCAGGCGGAAGAACAGGTCTTACGGCTGTTACAACTGCTGTATTGTTCTTCGTTTCATTAATTCTTGCACCTATATTTACATCAATCCCGTCATTTGCAACAACACCGGCTATGCTTTATGTTGGTCTGCTGATGCTTTCATCGGTTAAGAAGGTTGATTTTGACGGTGACGCTGCTGATATGATTGGTGCGTTTATGGCAATAGTTATGATGCCTCTTACATATTCGATAGCAAACGGTATCATGTTCGGTATGCTTTCATGGGTTATCCTGAAGGTTGTTACAGGCAAGATTAAGGACATAAGCGGAGTTATGTGGATATCGGTTGCATTGTTTGCAATTTATATCGCATTAAAGGTTGCACACCTTGCGTAAATAAGGCAATAAAAAACGAGGATTTCAAATCCTCGTTTTTTTTATTCTTCTGTTATATATCCCGTTATTTTTTCTATTGTACGTATGGGAGCGTCATATGCCGTTCCCCAGTCCATATCCTTGAAACGATAATCAAATTTAAGAGTAAACTTATGTATATCCTCCTGCAATTTTTTCAGCTCCGTTTCCTGCTTTGCAAAGAATACGCTCAGAAAAGCGCCTGCGTCTTTGCTGTTTAAGGATTTGGGAATGTTATCAAGAATAAGTTTCATATGCTTTAAGCATACTCCCTTTGAATTATTAAACTTATTCCTGAAATTCTCGTCCTTTGCCCACATATAAAGCAGTACATCGGCATATCGGTTCATTGTGTATTCAAGCTTTTCGCATACCATGCAGCTTTTTGAGGTGCTGTCAAGCAATACGGAAATTGCCGCTGCTGTATCAAGTGCAGAGCTTTTTTTGAAAATTCCGCTCTTGGCTTTTTCGGCAGCCGCAGCCGATGCGGAAAATTCACCGAGCCTTTTGCGCAGTTCTTCAAGATGAGTATCAAGAACAAGCGCAAGGCTAAGCTTGTTGCCTTTATCAAAAATCATTTCAAAATGACGGCTGCAAAAGCCTTTTTTATTTGATTCTTCACGGTGGTCCGCTTCCATCATAGCTGCGCCCATTTCGTATTCGACTGCCTCTCGTTCTAGTCTGCGCTCCAAAAAGCACATCGGACAATCGCAGTCTGCTTCATATGCTTCATTGACGGGGATTGTGTAAATTTGCTCTTTCAAGGTATATTTCTCTCCTTAATTATTCAACAGTAACTGATTTTGCAAGATTTCTCGGCTTATCAATGTCACAGCCTTTAAGTGAGGCAACATAATAGCCGAATAGCTGTAAAGGAATAACCGACAGCGAAGGAAGAATATTTTCGTTTGTTGTCGGAATTTGGATAACATAATCCGCAACTTCTCCCATTTTATCGTGTTCGGTAGTGGTAACGCCCATAACAACAGCGCCTCTTGCCTTAACTTCCTTTACGTTTGATATTGTTTTATCGAATAAATCCCTGCCGGTTGCAAGTGCAACAACAAGTGTTCCGTCCTCAATAAGCGATATTGTTCCGTGCTTTAACTCGCCTGCTGCATATGCCTCGGAATGAATATATGAAATTTCCTTTAGCTTCAGCGAGCCTTCAAGCGATACCGCATAATCAAGATTTCTTCCTATAAAGAATATCGAATGGCAGTTATAGAACTTTGACGCAAGGTACTGAACCTGCTCTTTATTTTTAAGAATCTCCGCAACCATATCGGGGAGCGCCTCTATATCTTTAACGAATGCGGCGTATTCACCCGATGTAACCATGCCTAATTTTTCAGCCATATAAATGGCAATGAGATATAAAACGGCAAGCTGAGTACTGTAAGCCTTTGTGGTTGCAACTGCGATTTCGGGACCTGCCCACGTATAAATAACATCATCCGATGCGTTTGCGATAGCGGAGCCGACAACATTTACAATTGAAAGAACACGTGCGCCTTTTGATTTTGCCTCTTTCAGTCCTGCAAGAGTATCGGCAGTTTCTCCCGATTGCGATATTACGATAACCAAATCGTTTTTGCCGACTATAGGGTCGCAGTATCTGAACTCTGACGCAACCTGAACTTCAACGGGGATACGGCAAAGCTTTTCTATAACATATTTTCCTACAACGCCTGTGTGATATGCACTTCCGCACGCTACAATATAAATTTTATTAAGCTTTTTAATATCCTCCGCAGTTAATGAAACATCATCGAGAACAACCTTTCCGTCTTTTATTCTCGGACTGATAGTATCTCTTAACGCCTTTGGCTGTTCTTCGATTTCTTTCATCATGAAATGCTCATAACCGCCCTTTTCGGCAGCGGAAACGTCCCAGTTGACGGTGAATACTTCTTTTTTAACTTCCTCTTTATCGGTATTGTAAACCTTTACCGAGTCCTTCTTAAGTACAACTATTTCGTTATCCTCAAGATAATAAATATTTCTTGTATGATTTAATATAGCCGTAACGTCCGAAGCAATGAAATTTTCATTTTCTCCGAGACCTACAATCATAGGGCTTGACTTTCTGACCGCTATGAATTGGTCGGGGTAGTCTGCGCAAAGAACACCGAGCGCATATGAACCCTCTATACGGTTTATAACCTTTATCATAGTTTCAAGAATATCACCTTTGTAGTAATATTCAAACAGGTGAGCAATTATTTCCGTATCCGTCTCGGAAATAAATTCAAAGCCCTTTTCCGTAAGCTTGCGCTTTAATGAAATATAGTTTTCAATAATACCGTTATGAACAACGCTGAACCGCCCGTCCATAGAAAGATGGGGATGCGCATTTTCGTCCGACGGCTCGCCGTGAGTTGCCCATCTGGTATGTCCGATACCGACTGTGCCGGGAGTTGATTTTCCTCCGTTTGTTTTTTCGGCAAGTGCCGCAAGACGACCTTTTGCTTTCTGTACATTAATCTTGTTGTCATTAAGTATTGCGATACCTGCACTGTCATAGCCTCTGTATTCGAGCTTTGACAGCCCCTCAAGCAAAATCGGAGCGGCTTGCTTTTCGCCGATGTAACCTACTATTCCACACATAATAAAAAAACCTCCGTAAAACTATTTGTATAAAACTATACTATTATATTGTACTACATATTCGGATTTTTTTCAATACCTTTTTTTATTTTGTGGAATATTTATGATAAAATTATACAATATTTCCTGACAGAACCAATATTGTATTCAGTCTCTGTAAAATGTTTGAGCAGTCAATACATAATGTTTTTGAATATTGACTTTTTAATAAAAACGATGTATAATATTTCTATCAAACTACTGAGACGTATTATGAGTGTATCAAGCCGTAGGCTCTGTGTTTGCTGCGGCTGATTTTGCAGGGTATTGAAAAATTGGAAAAAGAAATGAATTCTATTCGTCAAAACAACTAACAAAAGGAGACAGCTTATGAAATCTAATTTTGAATTTTTGAGCAGATACTGGCCTGCTTTGGCGCAAATGGGCGCTGCGGCTGAGAGGTATTTATATTCTGACCCGAATGTTTGTATGTACAAGCTTGGTATGTTTGGAGAAAGACTGATTTTAGAGATATTTGC
>CAKSGG010000258.1 GCA_934454215.1 uncultured Clostridia bacterium | reverse complement strand
TTAGTCTGGGTCGAGTGAATAAAAAAACCAGACAGTCTGGGGGTCAGAAAAGGTTTAGTGGAGTGATAATGAAAAATCCTTCTTGTATAATTTCGTGTGTGGTCTGCGAAACCTGAACGAAAAAACAAGGAGGATTTAAAAATGTTAAAAACTAATAATGACATACATAGTTTATAACGCACGAAATGGTGTTGCAAATATCACGTAGTGTTTGCAACACTCATCTGAACCACACAAAGGAAAAACAGATGTGATAGTACCTGTTTCTCTCGCAACAGATATGTAATCGGTTGCCCGTAAGAACTTATCATAGTCCTCTTTGGTACAACCTTTAATAAAGATATGACAGTAACGTTTATCGTTTTTATCAACGATATAGATACGCTCCACAAAGGATTGTATCAGCGTTACCAGTACATCCGGTTGAGCGTCCTTTGCATATTTCTCAAAGGATAACAGCCTTTCTTTGATTTCTTCAATATCTCTGACAGCATACATCTGACTTTGCCTGCTGTCCTCTAATATTTGTAGCAGTTTTTCCATTTCAGAAAGCTCGTCTGTCAGTCCATTTACATCATCTTGAATAAACCGTTTTAAGGTTTCGTCTGCTTCCTGCATATTTTTCACCTGATTTGAAATTGCCGTTTCAATCTAAACTTCCTTTTTCTTCAGTTCGATTAGTTCCTGTTCATTATGAGAGCTCTTAAAAATACCCGAAGCTTTCTGATTTAGCAGTTTTACAAAGTATTCGCTGTCCTCATCAGAGAGATTGGATAACTGTTTGACCATCAATTCATCAAGCAGTACACCGTCAACAGTACGGAAAGTACATTCGTCTACACGATAGCCAGACTCATTCATCCTGTCCACTATTTTTTTGATAGAACGGGTTTCCGAAAATACAGCGTAGAGCTTTTGTATCATTACTTTTTCTTCGGGAATGCTCTCCAAATAACTGTAAGCTGATTTGTTTTTGCCGCTGCCGGTCTTTACACGCTTTACTGTGAAACCTGTGGGTGTATTTCCGCCAAGCCAGCGTCCGTCCTTAGCAAGCTCCATCATATTATCTGTAATACGCTCGGTCAGAGTATCACGCTCAAATTCCGCAACCACAGCAAAGATTTGAATGAATATTTTGGATACGCCGGAAGCGGTGTTGATATTGTTGGAGCAGATCAGCAAATCTACCTTGTGCTTTTTAAGATAATCAAGCAAGCGTAAAAGGTCGCTGGTCTTTCTGCCGATACGGTCTAACTTGTAGCAGACAACCGCACGAATTTTACCCATTTCAATATCGTGAAGCATACGCTGGAAATCGGGACGGTCGGAACAGTAGCCGCTTAACCATTTATCCTTATATTCCATAGAGCTGTAATCGTCGTCAAGTTGAAGTTCTCTTTTGGCATATTCGGAGCATTGCTTGAACTATACGCCAATACTGTCGCCTTTATTTGCAATGCGGGACTTTCGGGCGTAAATAGCTACGCCACGATTGTCCTCATTGTTTCGTTTTTAGTTGCCCTCCTTACCATCTGATTATATCGCTACTCCTGTAAGTGTTTCTATTGTGCGGCCTCGTTTTTGAAGGTTGTATAGAATTTAGAGTAAGGTTTCGACATCAAAAGCACGGATTTCCTGCTCAAGATATTCCACTCTCTTGTTCTGGAAGGTGCGCAACGAATTTTCATAATCGTTTCCACTGTGAATTACAGCGTTCATCTTAAAATCCATAGGCGCACCTCCTATCTTGAATCTCTGTCACGCAAGCGCTTTCGATGGTACGCTTCGCAGAGTTTTACAATGGTTTCTTCCGTTTGAGTAGTGGTATAGTCTTTCGGAAAATATTTACTAATACGCTCAATAGTGAGTTTCACACGCTCTTTCTGATTGGCTTTTTCTTCGCTCATAATGGCGGATAACTGTTCTTTCGTTAACAATCCCTGCATACTGAAAGCCTTTAAACGCTGTGCCTGAAATAAATTAGGCGTACAGTCGCTGTACTCTATTTTCGACAGCAGCATTGTCTGTTCTTCGGGGAGCAAATAGGAAAGTTCAATGGCGGGCGTAAAAGCAATTCTCCCTTTGTCTACCATATCTAAAATGTGCGGAATAAGTTTGGTCAGGCGAATATATCTTTTGACTTGTGTTGCGCTATCGTTTTCCGATATTTTTTCTACCGTCAACTTCGGACCAAGTTGGCCTGAAGTGAGGTCGGAGCGTTTCCCTTGATGTCGTAATGCTTCGGCTTTCAGCTTGTAAGCGAAGGCTTTCTCCGATGGAAAAATATGTTCTCGGTGCAGATTGCTGTCTACCACTGCAATGGCAGCGGCGTCACGATCAAGGGGAACAATTAAGGTCTTGAACCTTAAAGGGATGTCCCTCAAAGGGGAAAAGTTTTTCTATTGCAATATTTTTCGGTGTGTTTTTCATCGTTCATAATTCCTCTCTCTGTTTTTGGTTTTTACTTGTATTTCCATAGCACGCTCGGTTTCAAGCAATTTCAAGATATGCGGATACCGCTCGGTGATGGATTGTGCAGTTTTGAGATTTTCACGCAAAGGTTTTAATTTTGCAGAGATTTCTCTTGCCGCCGTTTTGTTCTGTTCTTTTTCTTCTTCTGATTTCGGGCGGCGGATACGGTTATAAATTTTCTGCCGTTCTGATTCCAAAGCAGAAATATCTGCGGATTTCTTCTCGATAAATGAAACAAGCTTCTGTGCGGAATCAAGTTGATTCTCACAAAGAAGCTTGTATTCCTTTAAGGTTTGATCTAATTTTCTGACTTCCTGACGTAGTGCTGGAGATAGAGGCTTTGGGGATGACGGCTCTATATTATTGCCTGTAATCAGCTTCCAAAGCTCAATAATCAATACAAACGCAAGCTGTATCCCGTCCATATGCTGCACTTTTTTAAATTCATATTCAAGCTGTAGCAACGGAGCATATCGTTTGGGAATACGAATTGCGTAAAGAGTAATATTTTTCTGATTATCAATCAGCCTCTGCCGTATTTTCTCCTGCGGGTATTGTTCACCTAACAAATCAAGACGGACAGATCGTTTCCAACAGGGAGCAATAATGGAGGGATGACGGTAATCGTTGTTTCGGGCGTAAGAGTAGCCGAGATTTTTCAGGTATAAATCAAAGGCCTTCCAGTTGGTTGTATTTGAAATTGCTTCATCAATATCCCGTTTTAAAATATCTCGGTGAGTTAAACTGCCGCTTTTGTGAATCCAATAATCTTTCTTTCGATTGCCTGTGAGTTTACTCGGTGGAAGTACGCTTTTTCCTCACTCCAAGCAAACTGCGTCAGAAATTTCTCTCAACTTGTAATGGTTGGAAATATGGCTCTCAAATTTCCGACCGGTGCGAAAAGATACCGAATTCACCAGAAAATGATTGTAGATATTATCTGTGTTCAGATGGGTGGTGACGACTATCTCATAATCCTTACTCCATATACGCCTTGCAGTTTCCAGTCCAATTTGATGTGCTTCTTCGAGCGTAACCTCACCGCATACAAAACTATGATAACCGTGATAGGCGATATTTCCACCGAGCTTGCCGTAACGACGCTTAGTTGCCATCATATATTCGTATACTCTTTGTTTCGGACAGTTGATACCCGAAACATACATCGTTTGATCTGTCTTTTTATCATCCTCAACATAACGGAGTGCCATATATAAATCCTTATCCAAGAACTTTTTATTAGTGGTTTTGTCAGGGTTATTGGCATAGTCGATTACTTCTTTCAGCCTGTTTTTGACAGGCCAGAATCCGGTGGTCACCATTTACGCATATCCTCCTTCCGTGGTAATAAAAGTCCTGAATGAATTTCATCAATAAGTGAAAGCAGTTTGTTTTCTGTTTCGGGAGTAAGTCCCACTGTGTTGTCAAGCTGACACAATTTGTTATAGAAATCAAAAAAGACATCGGGAAGAACCGTTATCGGTTCATATCCCAATGCCCTTTGCACCAGATATTCACTAATAGATAAATTGCATTTTTCGGCAAGTCGTTTGATTTTGTTTTTATCTTTTGGCTTTATCCGAATGTCAATTCGGGCAAATTTTTCTTTTGTGTTTCTGTTCATAGATATATCGTTCCTTTCAAAATAGGGTGTTAGGGACGGCAGTCCCTAAAGATTAAATCGGCTAAACAGCCGATTTTGAATTGGAAC
>CAKSGG010000257.1 GCA_934454215.1 uncultured Clostridia bacterium | reverse complement strand
AATACCTGATTTTGAATATATTGATTTTGGGAATATTGGTTTGGAAGTTGATGATAACGCATTTGATAAAACGCAACTAATGTCGCCAAAAGACGGTGCGCAAAATATTGAAGGAAATAATGTTGTTCTTAATTGGAAGGATTGCAACGGTGCAAACAAGTATCGTTTGCAGATTTCCATGGATAAAGACTTTACGGCTCTAATATACGATGATATTGTAAAAGGGAGAAAAATTCAACTCGACAATCTTAAGTATAATAAAACATTTTACTGGCGGGTTCAGCCTCTTGCCGTAAGCAAAACAGAAAAAGACGGTGAATTTAGTGATTACTATTCTTTTACAACTGCAAGGAGTGAGATAAAAAATACTAAGGAATTGGATAACCTTATTACCAAACTCGGGAACCGATGGAAAAAAGTCCCCGAAGGTAACCGGGCAGGTACATACCAAACGGGTGCCATTGATGAACTCGGCGTTGTTGTAGACGAGGCAGAAACAATCTTGTACAACACTGCATCTAAGATGTATGAAGTCAGAAATGTAACGGCAAAATTGAAAAATGCAATAAGCATATTTGATGATAAAATGAACGTTGAAACGGTTGATGCTGCGGCATGGATTAAAGACGAAAAAGACTGGACATGCGATGGCCCTGTTGAATTCGGTGATGAAACAATGCACCTTAATAAAGGGTATAATAATGCGGTTTTTTCCGGTCAACAGCTATCACGCGGGCAAATTTTAAAATTTAAAGCCAAATTTGACTTAACCAATTACCAGGGATGGGGCTTCAATCAAGAGGATTTGAATGCACCGTTTTGGAATTCAACAGGATATTCTATTGTTATAAAAAGAAATGTTTTTGAGGTACAAAAAAGATATAAGCATGACGGAAAAGTTGATACTTCAATCATAAAAACCTTTGCAAATGAAGAAAGTATCTGTACATCTGATGTGTGGTATACCGTTGAGACCGGTGTACTGTCAACGGTTTTGGGACCGAGGATAGTATTGAAGTTTAACGGTAAAACAGCAGTTGATTACGTTGATACTACAGATACACCTGCAGATGAAGTTGGATATTTCTCGTTCTATGACTCATCGGGAACAACGGGAATGTATGTAGCAGGTTCCGATTATACGGAGTAAAACGGCGGACATCGGGGCGGCTTTGCTGTCCCGATGTTTAATATATAAAGGAGATAAACCATGAAATGTTACATTAACGGAATTCAGACAAACATAGACTATACGGCAGTTTTGCCGCCGCCGTACAACGGCATGAAAAAATGCGGATTTGTAATCTGCGATATTTGCGATACTCTTGATTGCGAAATAGATTTTGAAAAAACCATTACCTCGGCTGTTATACGTCCGCTGTCGCTCGGCATAAGCTGCCGTATTAACGGCAGCAAACTATCATTTAAGCTTGACAAGCCGTGCAATATTTCTGTCGAAATCAACGGCGGTACAGATGATACATTGTTCATTTTTGCGAACGAAAGCAAGGAATATGACCTTTCCGGATATAAAAATATAATTCGGTTTGAAAAGGGTATTCATGATATAGATGAAATGAAAATCACCGACAATTCCACCGCAGTAATCTTTGATGAGGGCGCGGTTGTAAACGGCAGACTTGTTGCCGATGGGGTTGACGGACTTAAAATATGCGGAAAAGGCAGTATAACCATGAAAAATTACACGCGCGGTCTGCCGGAGGAGATGACAAGGTGCGTCGATATCCTAAACTGCCGAAATATTGTTGCCGAAGATTTTTGCATACTTGACTCATGCAACTGGAGTTTTCGGCTTAACGGCTGCGATGATGCCGAGATAAGCAATATTAAAATTATCGGCTGCCGCGGCAACTCGGACGGCATTGACGTATGCGGCAGCAGAAATATACATATAACCGGCTGCTTTGTCCGTGCATATGATGATGGATTTGTCGTAAAAGGCTTTGACACCGGCAATGTTGAAAATGTTGTGTTTGAAAAAAGCACGCTGTGGAATGACATGGCCCGCCCGATTGAAGTGGGCGTTGAACTGCGGTGCGAGACAGTTAAAAACGTCATATTCCGTGATATAGATGTTATACATTCACTCACGTGTTACCCGATTTTCGGTATTCATCACGGCGACCGCGCGGTACTTTCCGATATACATTATGAAAATATCCGTGTGGAAAATGCGCCCGGTGCACAGTTGTTTGATTTTCGTATTACCGATTCCATGTGGAACACCGATACGAAAAAAGGTAGGATTGAAAATATATATGTGAACAATATCCGGCTTGTCGGCGATGAAGGAAAAGATTTTCGCACGCTGCGTGCAAGAATTGACGGTTACAGTAAAGAAAGCAATATTAAAAATGTACATTTAGGAAAAATTTACGCTTTCGGAAAAGATGTGTCAAATCTCGATATGCTCGGTCTGGAAACCGTGGGATATGTTGAAAATGTCATTTTTGATTGCCCCAAAGAAACAGAAATGCTGAAATCCAAAATAGAAATTGCTGATGAATTTAAGCTTGAATCCGACGGGAAATACCACGGAAAATTACGTTTGACGGTGAAAAATATGACTGCCGAAACCGCATGCGGCGAGGCGGAAATCTGCATTTTTCCGAAAAATAAGCCAATATATAATGCGGAAAAACTTATCTACAGTCTTAATCCGGGTGAAACGGCATATAAAGATTATGATGTCACGGCATCGGCGGGAAAACTTGCGGCAGAAAGCCGTGCATATGTCATTCTTTTCCGTTCCGATGTTGAATACATAAATCTTCCTTATGTATTCAGCGAAACAACCGACAGCGCCGCGTCCGTAAAGTTTGATAACTGCTATGGCGACTGTTACGGTGAAGTTCGGTTCGCTGTAAAAAACGGCTGGCTTGAAGTGAGGTCGGAACTTTTGAAAACCTATGCAATAATGCTGTATGCGGCAGAACCGGCAGAGAGGGAGGACAATCAAATACTGTTCTCGGTTGAAGAATCATATTTTGGTGAGGCACCGTCGGTAAAGTGGAAAAATAACCGATACATGTCCGCACCCGAAATCGGGAACCATTGGGAAATTATCCATGTGTTCCGTAATAATCCGAAGGTCAAACAGATAAAAAAGGTGGGTGCTCCGAAAAATCTTGACGGAATGATAAAAATACCGCTGTCAAATTTCGGACTGCCGAATGATACGGAACATTTCTGGCTGGAGGCAGAGCTTGTTAAACCGACGGAATATGAAATGCCTGTTACGGCTTTCCGTTCAACATTCCCGGAAATGACGGCCCATATGTTCTGCGATTTTGTGAGGGAAAAATAGGGGGATAAGCATGAAACTGGCAAGTATATTTACCGATCATATGGTTTTGCAGGCAGATATGCCGATAAGAATTTTCGGCGAAGGCAAAGGCAAAGTGACGGTTAAATTTTTAGGAAAAACAACCGAATTTGAAACAAATGACGATAGCTGGTGCTTTACCTGTCCGGCAGAACAATACGGCGGCCCATACGAAATGGAAGTAACGCTTGACGGCAATGTTACGGTAATTAAGGATATTTACGTGGGCGAAGTATGGCTGGCGTGCGGACAGTCAAATATGGAAATGCTGCTTTTTCGCACGGAATACGGAATTGATGAGGCAAAACATGCAAAAAATGATATGCTGCGCTTGTTTACCGTTCCGCACCGTACGAAAAAAGATGTTCCGCTGCACGGCTGGCATTTTGAAAAGACAACCGGCGAAGATACCCCGTGGCAGCTCTGCTGCGAGGAAAGTGCGCTGCATTTCAGTGCCGTGGGATATTACGCCGCGAAAGAACTGCAGGAAAAACTGGGGATTGCCGTAGGCGTTATCTCGTGCAGCTGGGGCGGTGTAGGCATTGAAACCTTTACAAAACTTGAATATCAAAGGAAAGTTGCTTGCTTAAAACCTGTAGTCGATGAATATGATGAGATGATGGCTAAAACCGACATGACAGAATATGAGGAAAAATACCAAAAAGGTCTGCGGCAATGGAAAGAATTTTACGATAAAATTGATTATGATGAGGTGGAGGAAGTACGGCAAAAAGGTGTGCGTGCAACGGCGGGCATGCCGTCGGAGCCCGTGCCATGGCTGCCGCACGGCCCGTACGCATTTTATGCTGCCGGCTGTCTGTATGATGCTATGATTTCACGTATCGCGCCGTTTGGTGTAAAGGG
>CAKSGG010000256.1 GCA_934454215.1 uncultured Clostridia bacterium | reverse complement strand
CTGCATAGGAGCCGCCGATGAAAACTTTGGGCCCAATGAACTTTCATATATTTTCCTTGATGAATACAGCCGTCTCGGAATATACGATCCCAAAATTCATATTAGGTACAATAAATATACTTCTGATGCAATGCTTAGAAAAATTTTCGAAAACATAAGGCTGGGACATAATAGCTATGTTTTCTTAAATGATAGTGTGATATCTGCATCGTTAGAAAATATTGGCATTGACAAAAGCGATAGCATGGATTATGCTATTGTTGGGTGCTATGAACCGTGTGTAAACGGAAAAGAAGTTCCTTGCTCTTGTAACGGAAGAATAAATATGCCAAAAGCGATTGAATTTGTTTTAAACAATGGTCTTGATGTAAAAACCGGCAAAATAGCAGGCTTAAATACAGGAGCACTTACAAACTTTTTGATATTTGAGGACTTTTATAATGCTGTAAAAAAACAAATCGAATACTTTGCAAATTCAACTATGGAATTTATAACGGAGGTGGAAAAGAAATATCCGCAAATACACACAGCGCCGATGCTCTCAATGAGTTTTGGAAGTTGTATGGAAAATGGGATAGATGCTTACGAAGGTGGTGCCGATTATAACAATTCTTCAATAAACGCATTTGGGATTGCAAATCTGGTTGACTCACTTGAAGTAATAAGATATATTGTTTACGAAAATGGTGAAATGACACTTGAAGAATTTGCAAAGATAGTTCTTAATAATTGGGAAGGATATGAAAAACTGCGTTTGCGGTGTAAAAAAGATTTTCCGAAATACGGCAATGACGATGCAGAGGCTGATAATCTTGCAACTGAGCTTATGTCATACACTGCGTCACTCATAAATGGAAAATCAAACGGGCGCGGAGGGATATTTAGATTTGGTGCTTTTTCTATTGACTGGCGAATATATTTTGGCGGTGGAACTTGGGCAACTCCTGATGGCAGACTTGCCGGCGATCCAATTTCCAAAAATGTAGATGCGGTTGCCGGTGAAGATAAAAATGGTGTTACATCACTTATCAATTCCGTTACAAAGTTTGATTTTAATCACATTCCAAACGGTTCGGTTCTTGATGTTACCCTCCATAATACAGCTGTTTCCGGAGAAGATGGAATGACAGCTATGTATGGGCTTTTAAAAACATTTATGGATAATGGCGGAATGGCAATTCAATTTAATGTGCTTGATGAAAAAATGCTCATGAATGCTCAAAAACATCCTGAAAACTATAAAAATCTTCAGGTGAGATTGTGCGGTTGGAATGTTTATTATGTTAATCTGAGCAAAAAAGAGCAGGACGATTTTATAAAGCAGTTGAAGGAAAGCAGATAATTATGAAGCAGGCAAAAATTTTGGATATAAAGCATTTTGCTGTTCACGATGGCAGTGGCATACGAACGACTGTATTTTTAAAAGGCTGTCCTTTAAAATGCGTGTGGTGTCATAATCCGGAGGGAATAGCATTTGAAACACAAATAGGATATGTAAAAAAGCGATGTATTAATTGCGGTGAATGTGTAAAACTGTGCGATGCAAATACCTTTGACAAAGAACATATATTTGACAGAAACAAGTGTAATGTTTGCGAAAAGTGTGTTGATGTTTGTCTTGGCGGAGCTTTTCAATTACACGGGCGTATTATGAATTCTGCAGAAGTGTTTGATGAGGTTTGTGCTGATCGCAAATTTTACGACAACACAGGAGGCGGAGTGACTCTTTCTGGTGGTGAATGCCTTATGCAGCCTGAATTTTGTATAGAACTTTTGGATATGTGCAAATCTGCGGGAATAAATACGGCCGTTGATACTTGCGGTTATGTTCCGAAAGAAATAATACATAATGTAAGCGCATATACGGATATGTTTTTATATGATATTAAGGCAATAGATGAAAATGTTCATATGCGGTGCACAGGAAGGTCAAATAAACTTATTCTTGATAACCTCAGATATATAGATGAGCTTGGGATTAAAACGGAAGTGCGAATTCCGTTTGTACCGGAGTATAATGATGGAGAAATTGAAAAAATAGCAAAATTTTTGGAAGGAATACATTGTATTTCAGCCGTAAAACTTCTCGCTTATCACAATATGGCAGGAACTAAGTATGAGGTTATTGGACTTGAAAATACTATGCCGAAAAATATGCCAACGCCAGCTCAAATGAAGGAAGCGGCAAATAAACTTAGAAAAAAAGGACTTAAAGTTTTAATGTAGAGAGGAGAGAATGATTTGTTTAAACGAATGATGCTGTATTTATTGGTGCTAATAATAACAGTTACTGCGTTTTCGCCAAATGCCACGGTGTTTGCTCAAAAGTTGAAATCTAATGAACAGAAGTCGGCATACGCTCTATTGGGTGAAGAGGTTGTATCTAACAATCTCGAAGTTCGTTTGGAAGATGAAAACAAGCCGGTTGTTCAAAACAGAGACGGCGTGGAAGGTTGGTTTTTGGATTCGGCGAAAGGCAATGCCAACAGATACATTGCAGTGAATGTTGACAAAAAATTTGCTTATGATGTTTCTGACGGTTCTAATTTTGCTGTAACGGTAACCTACTTTGATGAGAGCGAAGGTGCGCTGACTATGCAGTACCCGACACATTATCTTAGAAATATATCTACCAATAAATATAAATGGACAGATACAGTCAATAAAGTTAACATTTATGAAGATGAACGCTTAATTATGCGTAAATCCGGCACATGGAAAAAGCATACTTGGATCTTGGAAAGACCGTCAATGGCTGACAGTTATGATGGCTCTGATTTTAAAATAGGCATATACAGTGACAAAATGGGATTTTTGACAGATGAAACCGTTTTAATATCAAAAATAGAGGTTAGCCCGGTTAATTCAAAATCGCTTTTGTCTGTTGAGGCTTCATCCGATAAATTCGGAAACATATTTTATACGGGCGAAGATATGGAATTTACCATAAATGCCGATAATACATTAGAACCTCAATATTCCAAAAGTATAGGTGAGTATGACGCCGAAGTTATATGCACTCTTGAGGACAGATACGGGGCGGTTTACAGAGAAAAGAAAGTTCCGATAAAAATAAAACCGAATGCGGCATCAAATAAAGTGAAGGTAGTTTTTGATGATATGGATACATACGGATTATACAAAATGCGTGCGAAAGTGGTATCCGAAAATATCGGACTGCTCTCTTCCGACTGGATAGAATGCTCGTATGTACGCAGCACAAAAGGTGAAGTGAGAAACCCTCATGCCGGAGTTTGTGTTATGTTTGGCGGGAAAGAACTTTCTGAAAATATTGCAGATATGCTTTATAACACAGGATTTACATATGTCGGATTATATACACAGCCAAATCAATATGCAAGAACAGCATATAATCATACGAATGAGAGTGAATTTGCCTTTAATGGTGGACATTCAGAAACTATTGCTGCATTTTCAGACAGATTTAATGTTACCACCTATATACCGAGATTTAATGAAACTGCAACCGATATGCAGCGTTCCGTTTTATATCAATATCCGAGTGATATATCACTTTACGGTACTCCTGTAACGGAAGAAGGTAGAGAAAAACTTAAAAATATGTACCTGAAAATACTTGAAATGTATGGAGATTCGGTTGCAGCTCTTTTTGTATTTAATGAAATTAATATTGCACCTGTTCTTAATGAGGATAAGTGGGCAGCAAATATGGCAGAAATACAAAAGGTGTGTTATGAGGCAATAAAGAAAAAAAATCCGGATATGCCGGTTGGTGGTCCTCAGATTAACTTGATAGGCAACAATCAAGGGTGGCTTGAAAACTTTTTAAAAGCCGGCGGCGGACGGTATATGGATTTCTTTACTTTTCATCCGTATAATAACTACGGAAGCCCTATAACATATGATCCGTGGAAAGTTAAAGATGGAATAGGCGGAACATTCCAAGAGAATCTTGATTTGTTTAAAAAATATAGTGTAAAGGAAAACATTCCGGTATATGCAACCGAGTACGGATATTCAGCTAAGTATTATCACTGCAACTCTCCGCTTCAACAGGCTTGCTGGGACACGCAGTTCTACATAATGCTTATGCAGGACGGGTTCTGCGATGTTGCTTTTAAATTTCAGATTAACGATTATAACTACGGAAAAGCGGGTGTAACCAAAGAAAACTGTTTTGGAATTATTAATTCCACAGTTCTTGAAGATAGGCGCAAATATGCCACTGCAAAAGAAGGAT
>CAKSGG010000255.1 GCA_934454215.1 uncultured Clostridia bacterium | reverse complement strand
GTGTCATATACCGCTGCGTATTTTGTTGTGGAATCATCCTTTACCTTATATCGACGTTCCAACCTTGTAGATTCAAATGCTTCTATTTCAGCGCCATAGATATAGCCCTTCGGGTATTCTGATCTTGACGAATAGAAGTCCGAGAAAATATCTGTATTTCCCTCAACATCGTTACAGAATACACGCAAGGTTGAACCTGTTCTGGTTCCCTGCCAGTTAAATACAAACTTATCTCCCGACTGATTATACCTATTATTACGATAATAGCTCTGATAAGCTCCTCCCTCCATTTTTAATTCCGAGTTTAATTCTTCCAATGTACCTTCTGATTTTTGAAGCTCATGCTCAGTTATTAAATTTACCGGTTCATCCTGCGATGAATTAATTCTCCAGTAATGGTTTTTTCCGCCATGCATACGCGTCAAATCAAATACATAATTCTTTCCTTCATCCACGTTTATCATCATCAAGGTTCTTCGCAAATCGTTAAAGTTACCATTATTGCTTATACGCTTTCCTTCAAGCAGCTGAACCGTTTTGCCGCTTGTGCTTCCGTCGTCATATGCCGTAAGCCCCGCATATGTTGACCCGCCCGGCTCTATAGTCGGCACATTATGCGTTTCATCACCCATGCCCCACCAACGGTAATAATAATAATTTCCGCGTGTATAACCTATATCCGGAAGATGTTCCATGCCCGCTCCCCACAAAGTGATTCCAAGATAATTGGTGTGCGAATGTCCTACGCCGGGGTTAAAGTCCCAGTCATTTTCCATTACAACCATCATCGCATCATCTTTGTTGCCGTTTGCAAGCGAAAATGTCCCCTGATAATAGTCTTCGGTATTTTTGATAAGTTCCTCATTTATGGGTTCATTGCCTGTAAGCGCATACGGGTCAGAGGACCATGAATCCCCTTTGAGAAATTTCGTTCCGTTAGGATAAATAATACGTCCGTCATCTACAAACATTCGCTTATAAGCCGTCGGATACCGTACCTTCAAAAAATCTCTGTATTTCATACAATCCAGTGAATCCACTACTTCCTGCAGGCTATTCTCATTTTTTATCAAATTGCATTGAAGAAAACCGAATATTTTCGGAACCTCATATCCATCCGGGTCATCATACTCTTCCAATATGGGATTCATAGCATTGATTGTATACCAACGAATCTGATCCTGATAATCATATGATTTTTCGTGCCAGTTGCCATCCGGCCCCACACTGTACTGACTTACCATAGAGTCAAATTGTACTGTAAACAACCTAATAGCTTCCGGCATATACATACTGCAAGCATATCTCGCTGTATTAGAAAGACGAATCAAATTCAAGTTTCCGGGATTATTATAGTTATACATTCCTGCTCCTTCCATAGCCTTAAATATAACTAAATGTCGGAACATCATTTCAACGATATTTCTTACATCATATCCGTATTCTTCACTGAGTTCATCCCATGCCGGACTGTAATACACCTGATCGTATGCATCTATTACATGCGTCCAAAACTGTCTTTCACTAAGACTTGACCTTTGAGACATGAACTTTGCATGATATAACAATATTTCAGCTACCAACCTCGCATATTTAATATCCCCCGTAAGGTCATACAGTTCCGCAATATCTGTCATGGAGGTTGCTCCTGCAAATATATCACCTCCCTTTACCGGTGCAGATGAGACAATATATTTTTCCAGCTCCTCGCCTTCCAACTTTAAAAACGGAGTATCTCTATTTAGTGATGCAATACGCCACTCTATTTCCTCTTTTCGCTTTTCTTCACTTAACGAACCGAAATCCTTTTTCAAATGTTTAGTATCGGACGAATCGTAATATTTCATGTCAGACCAAAGCGTTTCCTTTTCAGCCGCCAATGCGTCCGCCGCACTCTTTTCGCCGGCTATAAAAAGATCTCCGTCTCGCTGCAAGTACAAACCGAATTTTTCAGCTGCTGCTTCAAGCGGTATCATTACCACATTCCTTGAAACACGGGCAGTTGCCTTTGCATCTTCGGTATCATTCGTATTCCATGTCTCTTTTGTGCCGTTTACGGATATGGTAAGCGCTCCCGTTTTTTCATCATACGCACTTTCACCTTCTACCAATTGTGCGAAAAATGTTGCCGGTACATATACAATATCCTGAACAGAATACGGTTTAATCATAAAATCGTCTTCATAAACGTGCGTTTTTTTACCGTTTATAAAAGTTTTTGCATAGTTTACCGCAAAAACAGCCGTCTTATCAGCCTTAGCCGCGAGTTCGCCGCTCAATTCTTTCATGACAGGTCTGTTCACAGTTACAACCAGTTTGTTATCAAGATAGTCCTCAATCTCATAGTCTTGATAATCAAATCTATACTTCTCACCTACTTTTTTATATCCTTTCATGTAAAAGAAGTCGTACTCATCAAAACCGGCATTTGGCATTATTTCATAATGCGATCTGCCACTGCCACTGTACAGCCACATAGGCTCACCCTCGTTGTAAATCCCCCCTTCCAGAGGTACATCCTTCAAGCTTGCCAGCGCAACCGTTTGCAAAACAACAATTTGGCACAAAAGCATCGCAATAACTAATTTAAGCTTATTTTTTAACATCAAAATCCTCCTTTGACGCTGAAATTACATTTTACAGCATTTCTTTCAATACACTGATTATCTTTGCTGCTTCGGCCCTTGTAAGATTGCTTTTCGGAAGGAAGCTGTTCTCACCAACGCCATCGATGATTTCCATGCTTCTGAGTCTGTAAATACATTCTCTTGCATAATCAGACATTGCCGCGTCATCATCAAACAATTCCGTTGACTTCAATACTGAGGTTTTCTTTTTCGCAACAAGCAAGTTATATATCATAACCGCCATGTCTTCACGCGTTATGTTTTCACCTATTCCGAAGGAGTCGCCTCTGCCTCGCAATATACCGTTCTCATATGCCGGCGCTATGTATCCGTAGTACCATGCATTCTTATCAACATCATTAAACTCAAGGTCTATATCCGTGTTAATCGACATACCTGCCGCACATACCAAAAGCTTTGCAAATTCTTCCCTTTTTATATTACCGTCCGGATTATAGTTTCCTTTTTCATCACCTTCGATAATACCTTCAAGAGCAAGATTTTTTACGTATTCGGCATACCATGCAGCTTTATCCACATCACGGAATTCGCCTCTTTCAAGCGGCTTGTCGGTAATCGGGTCCGTAAACGCTATATTGGCATTGCCTCTTATTGATGCGGAATTTGATGAGTTTGTTCCGCTTTTTCCTCCGCCTGATCCGCTGCCCGAACCACCGCCGGACTGTGTTTTTGCTTTAATCTTAATAACAACATTTCCCGTTGCCTCAGCTTCACCTTTTTTTGCTGTTACAGTATACGTTACATCTGTATCGGATTCCGGACGAACAACCACACCGCCATCCGTAGCAACGCCATCGTTATCGGATTTCCATGTAAGAGCGCTGCCGTATCTTCCTGCGGTTACAAGTGCAATATTCCCTTCCGCCACCATATCTTTATATTTGGCAAGGGCTTCATTTTTGTCACAATCAACTCTGTTTGCGTCACTCAAATGAAATTCCATACCGATTACTTTATCCTCGCCTGTTGCTTCAAGCCTGAAATATCTGCCCGAAACTATTTCAAAGCTTTTTTCAAGATGATTTTCCGTTGTTTTTTCTTCAAAAATCTTATTCCAACTCTTGCCGTCCTCCGAAACCGAAAGAACAAAGGTATTTTCGGAATTTTCATTTTGCGTTTCAATGATTACGCGGTCAATATGTGTTGTCACACCCAAATCTGCCGTCAGCGCATTGGTTTTACCGTTTGCAAAGCTCCAAGCCGTCAGCGGGTTACCGTCCGCAACAAGTGCCGCCGAAGTACTGTCATATTCAGAAGTTACCGCCTTGCCGTACAGAAGATCCCCTTCCGACTGTATACCTGCCACAACCTTAACAATTCTTTCCGCAATCGCTTTATTTCCCACATTATCCGTAACGGTATATGTTATCTTATATTCGCCTATTCTGCTTGTATCAACCGTTCCGTTTGTTATTACCCTTGCAGTCAGGTCACCGTCTTCAAGGTCCTCGGCCGTTACTCCCTGTTCTGTGTATACATCATATTGGAAAAGAATCATTTCTTTTTCACCGTTAACATTGATTATCGGCGGCAGTGTATCAGTCTGCCAGTATGCTTCAATCTCATAGAACGGTATATAGT
>CAKSGG010000254.1 GCA_934454215.1 uncultured Clostridia bacterium | reverse complement strand
AAAATGAAAATAAATTGTCTTCCTATTCCCCTAACGAGGATGAAAAAATGTGTTCACTTAATAGTGACAACACATGTCGAGACGGTTGTTTTAATGTCAAAGGCGGAAAGACGGGAAGATTTGAGATAATGTCTTTAGTTCAAGAATTTGAAAGGGATAATACATTGAATTGTTTTCATTGAGTATATGAAACGATTTGCAGGGTTGCATACTGCAACCCTGCTTTTTAATGTTTATTTAACTATAATTTCTGATATATCTCCTACGGGAGTTATATTCTCCAAACTATCCCAAAAGAATATTTTTATTTTATCAATACTTTCATCATCGCCTAATTTGTCAAAAAGCGGCGAAAGTACGGTATCAATATCTATAAACGTGTCATCTTTGTTTAAGGCTGTGGTATGGGCTGCCAAAAGTTCGCCGTTATTGTATACGGCGGCAAGGAGCAGACAGTCGTTTCCGTAACTGTTTATATATCCTTTTTCAAAGTCCGCAGCAGGCTTGCCATTGCCTACAGTAAACGTTACATAGTCGGTTGATATCTCATAGCCCTCATATGAAACTGTACACTGATATGTTTTCTGCACTCCGTTGCCGAGAATGTTTGTATCAATTGTTACAGCGGCGGCAGCTCCGGCATTTTCATTTTCAAGCGTAAATTCATCATCGTAACTCATTGTGCCTGAAATCCAGCTGTATTTGATTTTGCCCTTGTACGCCTCATTTTCCTCAACCCCGACAGAAACGACAGTGTCTTTCGTTCCCACGGCAATAAATCCGCCTTTGGGCTGTTTTGTTATTACAAACGGTGCGTCTGCGATTGTTACATTCTTGATGGTGCTGTCACTGCCTTTGTAATATTCATATTCGGCGGTGTTAAACTTGTTGTCGGTTGCTCCGACAAACGCCTTGCCCTCGGGGAGGAGGGTGTAAAAATCACTGCCGGAAATTTCATTGAATATACCGCCGTTCAATACGGTTGTACTTCTTGCGTTAAGCGTTGTAATTTTTCCGTCATTTACCGTGACTGTGCCGTCGCTTGCGTTAAGTATTTTAAATATACCGCCGTTTACCGTGAGTACGCTATTGTTGCCGGCGGAAACTTCTTCAAATGTACCGTTTTCAATGTTTAATGTACTGCTGTCCTCGGCGAGAAGTCTTGCTGTCATTTCGCCGTTTCCGATAACGGTGAGAGAGCTGTCCCCGTTTACCGTAATGAATCTGTTTGTATCACTGCTTGCAAATGTTTTTCCGTTCATATCCAGTGTGGTGTTTTTACCGCTGAAAGAAACATAATCGTCAATGGTGACATTATCTGACAGCTTAATGATGGTATTTTCGTTTGCGTTGGCAAATGCAACAGCGTCATAAATGTTTTCAAAAGTCTGCATCTTGCCGTTTGCTGTAGCCTGTGCCGCTATTTTGATACCGCATCCGTCACATACGCCGTTTGTTACGCTCTTATGGGAGCAAGTGACGGTAACCGTTACTATTCGGCTGCCGGAAACGGTATTGCCGTTCAATACGGCACAGAGGTACGAATATTTGCCGACAGGCGTGTCTGCGCCGATTTCCAGGTAATTTTTATCCGATTTGCATTTTGCGCAGTCGTCGGGGTCAAACCAATAGTAGCTTGAACCATCGGCAGCACCGACTGTAAGACGTGCACCCTCGCCAAGCTCTGCCGTTATGTCCTGCGGCTGCTCGGTAATGACGCTTCCGTTTTTAACGGAGAATGATAAACCGAGAGAAATGCTTCTCACAAAATCATCAAACATCGCAGAGTCGGAAAGCTCAAAAGAATATCCGTCGTCAATCAGAGAGAACATATTGGTTTCGCCGATATTATACGTCGCCACTCTTCCGCTGTAAAGCTTGATATTATTTATAATACTTAAATCCGATGACAGTCTGCTTGTGCCGTTTTTCTGTTCAAATGTTCCGTCCCGCAAGTACACAGTTACATCTGAATTTGCGCCGTCCAAAATCAGCTTGCTCGGATAACTGACATATACGCTTTTTTCGCTTTGCGGTGTTGTGATATTGTTAAGAGTGAGTACGCCGTTTGAGTCTGTGTAAATTACGGTTTCGGCGCTGTCTGCTGCAAAAACGCCGTTTGATATACTCGCTTGCGCACTGTTTTTTATATTAAATATTTCACTGTCAGACTTTGCCGTAACAGTGTTGCCGCCGAGGTCTATGCTTGCATTTTTACCGCTTAGGGTAACGGTAATGCTTGAATCGGCATCTTTAAGGAGAGTGATGTCTGTATCTCCGTCCGATTCTATCACGGCTTTTGCGTCGTCCATATTGACAAAGTAACGGTCATCGTCACCGCTTTTTGTTACCTTAACCGCCGCTTGCTCCTGCGGAAGTTTTTTTCCTGTTTCCTCTGCCGATATTTCAATACTATCCCTGACGCCGCCGATAAGCAGCTCGCCCGGAATGTGGAGCTTGCCCTCACTGTCGAGGGTGCAGAGGTGCGTTACATCACCGTTTTTGTTGATGACGGTTATATCGTTTAATGATGTGGGCGCAAGCTCCTGCTTGCCGCTTATTACCTGAAATTCGGCAACGTATTCCTGCCCGAACAATGCTTCTCTGTCGTTGTTGGTGAGTATAAGCGTTTGGGAATTGAATTTAACGGTAACTGTGTCAGTGATTTCGTATACATAATTTTCCTTTATGTATTGGTTAAATATTTTCATAATGCCCGTTGCGGCGGAATATTCCCAATAGTCAGTGCCGAACAGTTTGTTGTCCTCAAAAATTGAAAAGTTATTGGCTTTGGGATAACCGCTGCCCGATATAAACGAGGCGATGTAATCCTCGCCCGAGTACATTAAATCAGGTGCGTCCGCTGCCATAATGCCTGTAAGGTTAAGGGTTGCAGCGGCGATTGCTTTTTCCGAAATCAAGCCGAAGTACTCAATGTCTGCCAACTCGTCTGTATTAAAATTCATTTCTGTCTTAAAGCTGTCATATGCGTTAAAATCGGACTTTGCCGAAAAGACAAACGAGTACGTTTTGCCGTTCGGTTTTCCGTCAATGATTGAACGTAAAACGGCAGTGCCTATTTCCTCATAATCATTTTCCGAATTTTTACCGTAAAGAGATATTGTTTTTGGTGATGTGCCGTTTATCTTAATCTGAAAGCCTACAGCTCTTACGGGACGTTTTGTTTCAAAGGTCAATGCCAGCGTGCCTGTGCTGTTGGGGGTTGTAATGACGGTGCTGTCATCATTTGTAAATATACTATTTGCAGATGAATATGGTGTGTCGTTGATAGCCGCCGTATCGGTTTCATATTCATCACGCAGAGCCTTATCGTCAAACATTCCGTTTAATGCGGTAAAGTGTGCCGCTCCGCAGTCGGAGCAGATGAAATTTTGGGCAGTTTCGCCGATTTTGGTATTATATATATGTTCCAGATTTTTCTCCGTATATCCGCACACGCAGGAGGCGTTGTGGGTTTTGGTATCGTTTGAGGTGTAAGTCAAAGTGTGATTTTCCGTTTTTACAAAATTACAAACGGAACAGTTCTGCTCGTGTTCTTGATTGTTATAGGTATAATTGCCGAATTTGTGATTTTCCGCTTTTACAAAATTACAAACAGAACAGGTCTGATTGTGTCCCTGTTCGGTAATAGTGTATTCTCCGAAACTATGACTTTGCGTTACCTCGTAGCCGCAGTCGCTGCACTTTGCGCTATGTGCCGAATCACCCAATGCCGTGTAAGCAAAATTATGCGAAATACAAACCTTAACGGGGTTGCTCACCGAACCTGTCTTTTCCGCAAAAACATACATCGAATCTGTTTTTGCGTCTGTATCGGACGGAAGTGTAACGGGGATGGTTTGTTTTAAATCGGTTTGTTCGTATTGCTTGTAATACGAAATACTTCCGTCATTTTTGACTATGATTACCGAAATACAGTCAGCCTTTGTATCTGTATTGATATTAAGCTCTGTGTCGTATGCGGTATAAGCGGTCATGCTTATGTCATTTTTAAGGCTCAGTTTCCATTCGTTTGCAGCTTCGTCTGTTGGGAGCAGTAGAAGCTTGTCGCCAATTTTAGCAAGCTTGTTTTTGTTGAGATTTACTGCCGGACGGAGCTTAATGGTGTTTTTATTCGGTGAGTTGATAAAAAAAGGTACGAATTCGCCTGTTTCCGCATTTGCAGATGAATAATAAGAAAGTGATAGAACTGCTCCGTTCGGGCACATGG
>CAKSGG010000253.1 GCA_934454215.1 uncultured Clostridia bacterium | reverse complement strand
TTTTTGCCGAGCACTTCCGTATTGTAAGCGAACTGCACATCCCAGCCGAGCTCATCCCGGAGCAGATCCCCGGCGCTCTTCTGCACGAGGATGTTTTCAGAATAGTCGTAGCTCATTTTTTCACCGCCTAATTTATTGCATGAATAATATCGAGTTTTAGTTCTTCATCTGTTTCGTATGTTCCATCCATAACAGCGATGATGATTCGATGGAGCAAATCTTTATCAATTTTCCCCGCCGCAACTTGATAGCTGATGTTTTCCATAACTGTAAAAAACGATTTGGCCACAGCCATATACCCATTAAAAAGGAGAAATTGAGCGCTTAATGTTATTGCCAGACGCTTATTGCCATCAGCAAAGCAGTGGAATTCACATATGCAGAAAAACAGGTGTGTCAGCTTATCATCGAAAGTTGGGTAGTAATCATCGTTCTGGATGTTTTGAAGAACGCTTTCTAAGCGGCCAAGATCAAAATGCTCATATGTACCGCCGCCACTGTATGCTATGGTTTTTGCATGAATTGCTTTTGCCTGTTCAAGCGTGAGATATACGATCCCATCCATTTATTCACGCTCCTTAAGACGCTTTAAAACCGCTTGATTTTCTTGCATCAACCGCTCAAGCTCGTCGCCCGAAGCACCAAGGAATTTTTGGTATTCGTCTTTGTCAAGGGGTTGAATATATTCAGACAGCTGATAGTGAAAAGCATCCCGCAGCGCCATATCTCGACTGGCCATTTTCACGCGGCCACGCTGAATCAACGGCTTCCAGAGTGCCATGTTTTCAAACTCCCGGAAGAGATCTTCCGTTTCGCTCCATGAAAGAATGTGGCTAAGCTCCTTGCTTTTCTTTCTGATTGCATCCGCCAAGCCGCTCTCGTATGCTGCGACGATATCGAGAATCTCACTATAAAAAGTGTCTCTTACTTTTTCGCTCGCCTTCAAATCCAGAATCTTTTTGTATTCCTTTGCCTTTTCCTTGAAGATACTAATATAGATCAAATCCGTAAAGTGCGCGTATTTATAACGATTATCTTCAACGCAATTTTTTAATGCATCCGTAAACTGCCTACGATAATTATCCTCCTGCAAAGAGGAAAACACAAAATCTTTATCGCGTTGGTTGATGTATTTTGTTCCACCGCCGGTTTTCCGGTTAATCAGATCAATCACGATATCCAGCATAAGCTGCCGCAGCGCACGAGCTTTCTCACTCTCCGACAGGAGCATTGCCATATTGAGAAACGCGCGAAAATCAAAGACTGTCATGGACCGGATTTTGTGACCGACATTAATGTCGGTCGCAAAAGCATTGTCATATGCCGAAATAAAGGATTCCAGTTTTTTTCCTTTCAGGATTTCCATTCCGTTTGCTTTCAGCTCATCGCTGAAACTGCTGATATACCGTTCAATTGTACGGATATCCACGTCAAAGAAAGCAGCAACTAATTCCTTTGTAAGGTAAAGCTTTTCATTCCACGGAACGCTTCTAATTTCAATAGAATCTTGTATTTCTTCAACAGCGAGATCGTTATTCAATATATTTTGTCTGTCAAGGCGGGACGAAGTCAGATCTTTCGCCACTGTATGAAACCTCCTTATGTTTTAGTTTTCTGCGCTTAAATGAGAAACCAACTTTCTGGGCGCCCAACGGGTACTACCCATTTCAATTCCAGTTCCTGCAAATGTCCGCGCTCTTTTGCACGAAGATGTTTTCAGAATAGTTGTACTTATGATGTTCCCCCATGGCATTAGTATTCAAACTGGTATTTTATCAAATTACTATCCGGTCCAAACAAATATACGAGATAATTGTCTTTAGACAAGGGTTTGTTGTCTTTCAAGCGTTCATAGTAAATCTGATTATCATTCTTCGCTTCAAATACAACTGCGGCAGTACTAATTACATAATCACCATTTTCTGATTTGCACAGCATATAGTTCACCACATAATCAAAGTAATTGTGTAAATGGTTAGCCGCAATATCTGTTCCGGAAATCTCAACGCCCAAGTGTGTGGCAATATTGCGCATACGGTACAGTCTCTTTATTTGCCAGTCAACACGGATTTTATGTGCATCAAGAAATTTAGAAATGTTCTCTCCATCACGCAAATCCTTCCTTAATGCATACAACCTAATTCTGAGCAACGGGTTAGTAGATAAGTACGCATATATTTCTTTCATTTCCGGAGAATTCTCGGAGTGTTCTGAAAAAAATTTCACAAATGCTTCAAATTTTGCAATCCCCAATTCAAGCAAATACCGGCGCTCGACTGCCCTGCAAAGTTGGGTATATACCGCCCGCAAATTTTTCAGTATATACGTTTTCTGGATTATTGGAATCAGACTGTTGACGACATTTTCTTTTGTACTATTAGATTTTCGGCTTAAAAAAAGAGTTTCCAAAGCTGTCCAGAATGTTCTTAGAAGCATAGCTGTGCTCCGCGCATCAAATGCTTCTGAGTGCATTTCTATTGCTTGTGTTATTGAGTTAAACGCATCAAATCCCATTGACTTTGCATTCAGAATATTCCTAATGCGCAAGTCAATTCGATCCTGCTCTATAAACGGGCGCTTGTTCATTTTTCCCGGTAACTTAATTTCTTTGTAATGGCCATCTGATGCCAAGTATATTATTTTATAGACTTGTTTGGTAAAATATAAGTGTTTAAAATAACGAGGAAATGTCTGAATAAACCTGATATAATCGCAAAACTTTTCTGCAGAACAATAAGGATCATATGCACGATCTTGAAAACGCACAATAGCCATTTTGCGTTTTGGGTCAGTCTCGCGTACTTTTTTGTCAAACTCTTTTATAAGGTTTTCTGCAATATAATCTTTACACAGCTCTTCACGTTCTTTGGCAACATCAACACGTTTAATCTGCCGACTTACAATTAAGTTGTCGCTAATACTATCCATATACTCAATAGAATCAATATCCATTAATATCAAAAAAGAGTACTCTTCGCAGTGGCAACTAAATAAATTAAAATACTCATCAATTTGATTAATGTTATTAATCTTTTTATCTTTGTTGGAAAAGAATTTTTTTGTTGACGTGTATATGTATTCTCTTGAATATCCCAGCTGTATTAAACTTATAAAGTAACACGTTGTGCTATATAGTAGTTTATTTTTGTCTTTTGTATCTTTTACCAGATGAGAAATTTCGGCAGAATAAGCTTTTCGATATTTTGAAGCAGTACAGGCTTGTTTGAATACATTAAGCCATTCTTTTAAATGTGTAGGGTTCTTCTGGGCCTCGATTAGGCCCGTCCGAATGCTGAATAAGCGAGAGTCTAAAATTCTTTTTAGGATATAATCGTCTTCAAGTTGCTCCAGCAGCTCTTCGAGAATGGGAGGAATATACTTTCCGTAGTATTCTGCGACCATCTCGTATTCATTAAGCAAATTGAATATTTCTTCTGCTTCGCTCAAGAGCGTCATTGAATTATGAAGTGGTAAGGAATATGTATTCGGACTTGTTTCACTCAAAAGTTCATCAGCTTTCTGATAAAACAAATACAGCAGTTCTAACGACTCATTATAATCCCAATTTTCTGGAATTCGATATATCATAATCCCACTCCTTTATAATTTACGAGATATGCTCAATTTCTCCGCTCATTAGTTTGGGAAGCAGGCGGTCACGCGCTTCTATAAGGAGTGTTACCTGCTCCGCAAGTTCAGCAATTCTTCCGTCCATGTCGCTCACTATGACATTAAACTGTTCAATCAAATTGCTCACAGGAATAGTGAATTGTTGTGCCAGAAGCTCATCTTTGGATATAGATGCAAATATTGCCCCGTTTCCAATGACATCGTCTTTAAAAAAGTGTTCTTTTAAGAGATAAAACAAATAACTCTGTTTCCCTAAGCGGTGATTGACTGCAGCCAAGCCGCGGCCAATAACAACTCTGTTCCTAGTCAAATTAAGGCGGCCAACAGGCGCCCGCACACTGAATAGAATACTTCCTGCCTCTGCTATTCTGGTAAAAGAAGTGCTATATATTTTGTCAACTACAAACCGCGTTCCATAACTGCCCACGCCTTGATGAAAAGGCAACCCCTGTCCGTTTTGATTGTAGAACTCTGACTTTGGACTTTGCCCCATAACAACATCTGCAATCTGCGATAATGTTTGTATCTTCCACCCTTCGGGGACGCCGTCTGTGATTTTCGTGTTCTCGTGGCCGGGGAAACGGAGGTCTACGAACCACTCCTTATACAGCCGCT
>CAKSGG010000252.1 GCA_934454215.1 uncultured Clostridia bacterium | reverse complement strand
CACAAGTATTGCGTGGAATACAATATTTTTGAATTTTTTATTCATTATAGTAGGAATGATTGCTGCGATTTTTGTTGCAGTATTGCTGTTTGAACTTGTCGGCAGAACAAATACCAAAATATATCAGACTGTTATGATTACGCCGAATTTTCTGTCATGGGTTATAGTCGGATATATGGCTTATGCGTTTTTAAATCCGGAAGCGGGATTTATAAACGGAATGTTACAGAAATTCGGACTGCAAAAAGTCAACTGGTATTCGGAGCCCGGATATTGGCCTGCAATCCTGACCATTGTCAGTGTGTGGAAAGGCGTCGGAATGAACAGCGTTTATTACTATGCAAATCTAATGGGTATAGACTCGTCATTGTTTGAGGCGGCAGAGATTGACGGAGCATCAAAACTTCAAAAGACGAGATATATAACGGTGCCGTGCCTGAAAAAACTCGCAATTATGTTGTTCATAATGAGTGTGGGAGGCATATTCAGGTCGGACTTCGGACTGTTCTATCAAGTAACACGCGATGTCGGTACGCTTTATAAAACAACAGATGTTATGGATACATACATATTCAGAGCGTTAAAAACGGTTGGTGATATGTCGATGTCATCGGCGGCAGGATTTTTACAATCGATAGTAGGATTTATCACAGTTATAATAACAAATGCTGTTGTTAAAAGGCTTGATGAAGACTGCGCAATGTTTTAGAAAGAAGGGAGCAATAAGATGAAAAAACATTTCTCGATAGGACAGCTGTTGCTGAACATATTCTTTATCATTTTTTGCGTGATAATTATAATTCCGTTTATACTTGTTGTAGCGGTATCATTTTCGTCGGAGATGGATGTTTTGAAGTACGGATATGAATTTATACCGCGGAATTTTACCACGGCATCATATAAATACATTTTTGAAAATCCAAAAATGATTTTGGACGCATATAAAGTTACGATAGCATTTTCGGTAATAGGAACATTTGTATCTGTGTTGTTTACGGCAATGGCAGCATATCCGCTGAGTCAAAAAGAATTTAAGTACAGGAAGGCGATATCATTTTATTTTTACTTTACTTGCCTGTTTTCGGGCGGCTTGGTTCCGTCATATTTGCTGATAACGAAGTATCTGAGGTTGGCGGATAACTTTTTTGTGTATATTATACCGGGCTGCGTGAGCGCATTTAATGTATTTATGGTAAGAACTTTTTTCTCTGACATTCCTCATGAAATGGTGGAATCGGTTTTAGTTGACGGCGGAAATGATTACACAATTTTCTTTAAATTTATTCTGCCGCTGTCCAAGCCGGTAATAGCAACGATTGCGCTTATGACATTTCTCGGAAAATGGAATGATTGGCAGACGTCGCTTTTGTACATAGATAACCAAAAATTAATAAGTTTGCAGTATTTGCTGCAAAGAATTTTAAACAATATTGATATATTAAAGCAGAATGCCGAAAAAGGAATAGACATAGGTGTGTCGGTAAAAGATATTCCGTCCGAAACCGTAAGAATGGCGATGAGTATTGTTGTTGCGGGACCTGCGCTTATAGTATTTCCGTTTTTCCAGAAATACTTTGTAAAGGGTCTTACGGTAGGCAGCGTAAAGGGTTAATGTATGCGGCAGAACATAAGTTCTGTAAAATATAAATTAAGAAAGATGAGGTAACAAAATGAAAAAACTAATTAGTATTCTGCTCGCGGCAGTGATGGTGACGGGAATGTGTTCCTGCGCAAAGAAAGCAAGTACCGAAAGTGATGGTACAACAAAACTGACATGGTACGTAAATTCCGATCCGATGGACGACTTGGACGCTGTTATGGATAAGGTAAACGAAATCACAAAGGAAAAATTGAATGTAACGATAGACATGAAATTTATAGATGACGGTGCATATACCGAACGTATGAGAATGTATATGGCATCGGGCAAGGATTTTGATTTGTGTTTTGCCGGCTATGCATTGCCGTATGTTACCGGGGTAAATAACGGCGGACTTTTGGCGCTTGACGAATTGATTGATACAGAGGCACCGGAACTTCGTGAAATCATACCGGATTACGCTTTTGAAACGGCAAAGGTAAAAGGTAAGATTTACGGAGTACCTAATATGCAGGCTATGGCTTTGACGCCGTGTGCATACATTGATGAAAAGGTAGCTCAAAAGTACGGTTTGGACAAAATAGACAAGATTGATAACTTAGATGAACTTGAACCGTATTTCGATAAAATAAAACAGGATTTCCCGGGTGTTTATCCTGTTGAAAGCATAAGCACATATGATATTATGAAAAATTATGAATACATTAACGATTATGCTTATATTGACAAAAAAGACCCGAATAACAAGATTGTACTGATATATGATACACCGGAATTTACAAAAAGCATGGAGCGTGCAGCAAGATGGTATCAAAAAGGTTATGTAAGATCGGATATTGCTACGGTAAACAGTCTTACAGAAGACCGCAAGGCAGGTAAATATGCAGTAACGTTCGGTTCATATACGCCGGGATGCGAAAAACGTTATGAAAGCGAGTTCGGTATTAAAACACATGTAATAAAATATGTTGATACTTATATGAACACATACCAAATGCTTGCTGCTATGACGGGAATTAATGCAAAGACCAAGCACCCGGTTGAAGCAATCAAACTTTTGTCATTGATCAACAGCGACAGCGAATTAATGAATCTTTTGACTTACGGTATTGAAGGCAAACATTATGAAAAGATGGATGATAAAACAATCAGACTTTTGGACTCAAAATCATATTCACTGAACGGATGGAAAGTGGGAAATTCATTCCTTACGTATATAACAGAGGGTCAGCCGGAAAATACGCAGGAAGAATCGCAAAAGCTGAATGAGGAAGCAATAAAGCCGATTGCGATGGGATTTAATGTGGAGACGCAGCCGATAAAAAATGAAATTGCACAATGTGACGCAATTCGCAAGGAATGTGAGTCAAACATTTTAAACGGTACGGTAGATTATAAAACCGCATTCCCGGAATACATGTCAAGACTTGAGAGCGTGGGTGTAAGGAATATTATTACCGAAGTTCAGCGTCAGTTTGATGAGTGGAAGGCGTCAAAATAATTCGGATATTTGGAGGGATAAATGCAATTTACAATAAATGCAGCGGAAAATACCGGAATTGAAATTACGGAAAAGTGCGGAAACGGGGATATCGCAATTCTTGAAATTTGTGTGCGGCATGATGATTTTATGAAACCGAAAAAAAGTCAAATTTGGTTTGAAATTCCTTGCAGCAAAACGGCGGGCACGTTTAGCCCTTGTGTTGATTTTGACCGTTCCGTAAATGCCGGTTGGAAAGCCGGCAGCGTAAAGTCGCGCTTTGTGTCGGGAATGCCGATTTACTGTGCGTATTCTGCTGACGGCATAAATGATTTCAGCATATCTTACAGTGACGGCTGCTCTCCTATTGAAATCTGCCCCATGGTGAATGAAGAAAACGGCTGCATGGGAATATATCTGTATTTATTTACCGATGTATCGGCGGCGTTTAAGGAATATCGGGCTTTTGTAAGAATTGACAGGCGGCGGATACCGTTTTATGAGGCGGTATCCGATGCGTCGGCATGGCAGAAAGATTTTGCGCCGAAAAGGGAACATTCTGTTTCAAAATATGCATGCGACGCGGTTTATTCAACATGGTACGGATTTCATAGAAATATAACTGCAAAGGCGGTGCTTGAAGAATGTAAAAGTGCGTCGGAACGCGGGATAAAAACATTAATATTGGACGATGGCTGGTACACAGATGCTGAAAATCCGCAATTTTATTATTGCGGTGATTGGACGCCGTCAAAAGGAAAATTTCCCGATATGAAAGCATTTGCTGACGAAATACATAAACTCGGAATGAAGGTAATGGTATGGTTTTCGGTGCCTTATCTGGGTTCAAAGTCGAAATTGTATAAAGAATTTTCAGATATGCAAATCAGAAATGAGGCCAACTGGAATTGTCTTGATTTTCGTTTTCCGAAAGTGCGTGATTATCTCCTTGATGTTTATACAAAAGCTGCGTCTGCATGGGGCATTGACGGCATGAAACTTGATTTTATCGACTCGCTTTATATAGAAAAGGGATTTGATAAACCGGCACTCGGGCATGACTGCGATTCGCTTGAAGAAGGAATGGAAAAGTTCCTTCAGAGATTAATTCCGGCTCTTAAAAGAATCAATCCGGAGTTTATGATTGAATTCAGACAGTATTATAT
>CAKSGG010000251.1 GCA_934454215.1 uncultured Clostridia bacterium | reverse complement strand
CAATGAGCATAATTGATGAAAAGTGGATAGATGATATCTGGTGTAAAATAAAGCAAAAAACCGAATTGACTTCTTTGAGAATGAGAGAGCAGATGCCGAGTGTCTGCACTGACGGAAAATATAATGACAGCAGTGATTATCTCCCGTGTTGGACAAACGGATTTTGGGGCGGACTCAACTGGCTTATGTATAGTGCAACAGGTGATGAGGTGTATAAGGAAACAGCGCAGTTTCAGGAAAAATGGCTCGATGAGCTTTTTGGACAAGCGGATCGCACGGATCACGATGTTGGCTTTTTGTGGAACATATTAAGCGGAGCCTCTTATAAAATCACCGGCGATTTGAAATCTAAAAACAGAAACATTCTTGCTGCCAATATACTTGCGGGTCGGTATAATCCCGTCGGCGGATATATTCGTGCGTGGAATGCCCCTGAAAGGGAAGGCTGTACAATAATAGACTGTATGATGAATATTCCGCTTTTATACTGGGCGTCCAAAGAAATCGGCGACAACCGTTATAAAAATATTGCAATAAATCACGCTAACAAGACTATGGAATATCATATTCGTCCGGACGGTTCGGTGAACCACGTTTGTCACTTTGATACGGAAACAGGAGAATTTAAGGAAATACGGGACGGTCAGGGATATGCTTGCAACTCTTCGTGGTCACGTGGTCAAGCGTGGGCGATATACGGTTTTGTGTTGAGCTATGTATATACAAAAGATATCAAATACCTTGATACGGCAAAAAGTGTTGCCAATTATTTTATTGCTGCCTGCTGTGACGATTATCTGCCCAAATGCGATTTTCGTTCGCCTGCACAACCGATTTACTTTGATACATCTGCGGCAATGATTGCGGCGTGCGGATTGCTGGAAATTTCGGAAAATGTTTTTGAATTCGAAGGTGATATGTATAAGAATGCCGCAATGCGCTTTATTAAGGCAAATGTTGAAAAATTCGGTGATTGGTCAGAAAATACAGACGGATTACTGGGCGGTAGCGCATCGGCATATCATTTTGGCGAAAAAAATGTTGGCTTTATTTACGGCGATTACTTTTTAATTGAAGCAATTCAGCGGTTAAAGGGCATATATAAATTGATATGGTAATAAGGCAGGGAGAATTGTTATGAATATGAGAAAAAGCAGAATTTTAAGAACAATTAATGACGGAAGGGTTGCTGTATCTGCGAAACTAAACTTTTCTGATCCGAGGGGAGTGGAACTTGCGGCGATGTGCGGTTTTGACGCTGTATGGATTGATATGGAGCACGTTCCCAACGGATTGCACGATGTGGAAGAGGCGGTGAGGGCTGCCAAAAATTTTGATTGTGATATTATAACACGAGTTGCCAAGGGGTGTTACAGTGATTACATACGTCCGCTTGAGGCCGACAGCACTGCAATTATGATACCGCACCTTATGAGCCTTGAAGAAGCTAAAAGAATAGTTTACTATACAAAGTTCCACCCGGTAGGCAGACGACCGATTGACGGCGGCAATGCCGACGGCGCTTATTGTATGGTCGACGTTTTTGATTATATGAAAACTGCTAATGAACAACGAATTACGATTGTTCAAATAGAAGACCCCGAACCTATTGAGGATTTGGATGAAATATGCAAGCTATCAGGAATAGATATGCTGTTTTTCGGACCGGCCGATTTTTCACAAGGTATTAAGACACCCTGTGATTTTTCAAATCCGAAAATCAGTGAGTGCAGAAAGCGCATTGCAGATACAGCATTAAGAAATGGCAAATATTGCGGAACTACAGGAAGCTTGGAGGATTTTGAGAGTTACAGAGCGCTGGGATATAATCTTATTAATATTATATCCGATGTCACAACTCTCGGTGCGGGTTATAAGAATGCTTTGAAGGCAGTAAGCAAATAGAGTTTATGACAACCGAGATGTTTTGCCGCAATGCTTGTTCAGGATGCCGGCATTCGTGTTTGAAAGGAATGTGTTTATGACTGAAAGGACTGAAAACGGCGTATGCAATGCCTTAAAAATAGGAGTATCTTGTATATGCATATATATGATGAGCTATTGCATTAGAAATCTGCTGACGGTTTCGAGTGCGGAAATTTTAAAAGAGGGTGCATTGTCAAAGGAAAGGCTCGGGTTTTTATCGGCGATGTATTATGGTATATATGCCTTCGGTCAACTTATAAACGGTGCTGTTGGTGATGTGGTTACACCCAAAAAAATGGTAATGCCCGGATTACTAGCAAGCGGCATTGCTTCTTGCCTGTTTCCGTTTGCGTCAAACTACATAATACAGCTTTTCCTGTTTGGAATTATGGGCTTTGGTCTGTCGATGCTGAGAGGTCCGCTGGTTAAAATAATTTCCGAGAATATGCAGGAGAATCACGCAAGGCTTGCTTGTGTACTCCTTGCGGCAGGGGTTTATGCAGGCCCGTTTGTCGTTTCCTTTGCAGCAGTTTTTCTAAAATGGACGTACGTTTTCTTGGTGTTTGGTATTGTTACTGTAATCTGCGCCTTTTTTGGCGGGATTGTGCTTGACAGGCTTGAAAAAAGTAAGGTTATCATAATTAACATTTCGCAGGGAGAGGGGGTTGATTTTCTTTCGGTATTCAGAATTAAAAATTTTGCAGTGTTTGTGATTATAAGCGCTATTGTTGAGGTTGCCGGAACATCAATTTCCTTTTGGATACCATCTTATGTTTCGGAGCGTTTAAAGTTGAGTGTTAATTTATCAAATATGGTTTTTTGCGCTATATCAATGATAAAATTTATATGCCCCTTTTTGTGTCTTGTAATTCTTAAATTATTCAAGGACAATATGATGCGCCTTATGAGAGTACTTTTTCTGGTGTCGGCATTGGGACTCGCTTTAATGAATTTTGTTTCTTCGCCGATTTTGAACATAACGATTTTTGCTGTGTCGCAATTCCTTTCAGCCGGTGTGTCGGCTCTGATATGGAGTGTGTATATTCCGAGTCTTGCGGATACCGGCAAGGTGTCTGCGGTTAACGGAATACTGGATTTTTCCGGCTATTTTGGTGCATCGGCAGCAAATGTTATGATTTCGTCCGTTATGGGAAAAATCGGTTGGAACGGTGTTGTATATATGTGGAGCTTGTTTATGTTTTTGGGTTTTGCGGTTGCGGTTTATCCGGACATAAACGATAGAAAGCAGTGTATTAAAAAATAATTATGGTTTAGGATATGCAGCAATATTTTTTGCAGTATGTTAGGAGGATATTATGATAACAGGTAACATTAAAAGTATTGAAACTTACAAAGGTTTGAGCGCCGGTATTGATATGGCGATTGATTTTATTTTAAATATCGGCGAAAAGACCGATGGCGATTATGAAATTGACGGGAAAAATGTATATGCAATGATTAATACCATTCAGCCTAAGAGTCTCGACGATATGGTGTACGAAGCTCACGAAAAATACATTGATTTGCATTATATGTTAGAGGGAACAGAAGTGCTCGGATATGAAAAAACCGTGCTTTGCACTCCCATAACCGAATATAACAAAGAGGAGGATTACAGGCTTTACAATGCCGACGGTAATCTTATAAAGTTAGAGAAAGGTGACTTTTATATCGTTCATTCTTTTGATGCTCACGCACCGGAATGTAATGTAGACGGCAAAAGAATGAGAAAAGTCATAATTAAAATTAAGGTTTGATTTGGGGGATTGGTTATGAAAACAGTTACATACAGCGATTTATTAAACGGTTTTAAAAATGCCGGGATTTGCGAGGGGGATACAGTGCTTATTCACTCCGCAATGACACCTATCGGCAATGTTGTAGGCGGGGCGAGAAGCGTTGCGAACGCTCTTATTGAAACAGTAGGGAAAAACGGCACTGTTGTTGCGCCTGCTTTTTGCTTTGCGAAGGAGGCGGAGAGTGAACCGATTATTGACGTATTAAACGATAAGTCCGAAATGGGAGCTATAAGCGAGGCAATAAGGACAACTCCGGGCGCAAAAAGGAGCACAGCATACCGGCACAGTTTTTCCGCAATAGGTAAGCGTGCCGAGGAGATAGTAAATGTTGACCCGTATTACAGCGTTTTTGACATTGACAGCAGCTTTGGAAAGCTGCTGGGACTTAATGCAAAAGTTATACTTCTTGGAGTTACCTGGGTTAACTCCACGACACATCACTTTGCGGAATATCTGCTCAATGTTAAGGACAGGCACACTGTCGAAAAAAAGGTCAGAATAAAAAATTTCGATGGCTCGCTTACCGAGGCTATTC
>CAKSGG010000250.1 GCA_934454215.1 uncultured Clostridia bacterium | reverse complement strand
CCGACACTATTTGCTATTTAAGTAAGAAAAAGTTAAAATTTAGTAGAAAAATGTAGAATGATTATACTTGAAAAGCGGCTTAAATGTATTTATAATATAACTATAACAAAAAAGGGGTTGTTTGCGGCGCGTCGTGTGCCGGCGGCGGTGCGCCTAAGATAAAATTATCGGCTCGGCAGAAGGGGAAAAAAATGAACAAAAGACTTTTGATTTCAAAAAATGTAAATGAATGTAACATAAGGCTTGATTATTATATTGTGGAGGACAGATATATTGATATTTCAAACAATATATCCACATATGTATACGGGGTTGAGATTCAGCAGGTAAACGGCAAAAATCCCGACAGAATACAAAAACGTACCATTCACGATATTTCATGCAGCGACAAAATTATAGAAAAATTTATACATTATCTATGTGAAAATGAGGTTACACCCGTCCAGCTTTATGACGTTGTATCGGAAAAAGTAGACGGTGATTAATTTACAAAACACACACCGGAGCAGGCGCGCAGCTGCCCTGCATGAAAAAAAGATACCCTGCCGGATAAGGAAGAAGCGGGGAGAGCAATATAAAAAATTCCCTTGATTTTTGTTTGCAAAGCGATACATAAAAAGTCCGTAAGCCGCCGACAGGGCGGGTCGCGGACTTTTTAATTTTATGTTTTGTTACTGAAAAAGCACAGGCGATAACACACCAGAGGCAGACGGCATTTTAGCTGTAAAGTCAGAGATTGGGAGAGGTTAAAAATCCTGTTTTGATATAGGTATATTTTATATGCCGGAAATTTACAGAGAAAAGTATGCTTGTGCAAAACAGAGAAAACAACACTAAACAATTGCATTTTAGCCGATTTTATGGTACAATAAACAAAATACATGGGAAACGGTGAATGAACAAATGTTAGGATTCGGAACAATAATAAACAGCGCCGGCATAATAGCCGGCGGACTAATGGGTCACTTTACGGGAAAATTATTTAAATCGGAACAGCAAGAGGCATTGAATAAGGCTTGCGGAATAAGTGTGTGTTATATTTATAGCGATTGCAGGGGTTATGGAAGGAATGCTGAAAATTGAAAATCTTAAAATTACAAGCGGCAAATCAATGCTTGTTGTACTGTGCGTTGCAATAGGAATCATAATCGGCGAACTGCTTTGCATTGAAAAAAGGTTTGAGCAATTTGGAGAGTGGCTTAAAAAGAAAACGGGAAACGGCAGTGACGCCGGATTTGTAAATGCTTTTGTAACCGCGTCGCTGACAGTATCAATAGGTGCAATGGTTATTGTGGGAGCTATACGGGACGGGCTTTTGAATGATTATTCAACGCTTGCGGTAAAATCGGTTTTGGATTTTATTATTGCGGTTATGACATCGTCTATGGGAAAGGGCTGCGCATTTTCCGCAATTCCCGTATTTGTCTTTGAGGGAAGTATAACCCTGCTTGCACGCTTAATATCACCGATTATGACGGAAACTGCCGTTGCATACTTATCTTTGATTGGCTCTGTTTTAATTTTCTGTATCGGATTAAATTTGGTTTGGGGCAAAAAAATCAATGTGGCTAATATGCTGCCGGCGGTTTTGCTTGCAGTTTTGGCAGCTTATCTGCCGCGGAATTTTTAAGGGATAGGGTGTTATAATATGAATAATATAAAAATACGATTGATTACTGCTGCGGACAATCCCGCAATTGCCGAAATTATAAGAACAAACCTGAAAAAGTTTAATCTTGATATTCCGGGAACTGCCTATTTTGACCCCGAATTGGATTGTTTAAGCAAATATTATTCGGTCATGCCGAAAAAAAGAGCATATTATATTGCGGAGGACGATAATAAGCAAATTATAGGCGGAGTGGGGGTTGCGGAATTTGAAAATATTGATTGCTGCGTCGAAATACAAAAGCTCTATTTAACAGACGCCGCAAAGGGAAAGGGATTGGGAAGAATGCTGATGCAGACGGCAGAGAATTTTGCAAAAGATATGGATTATAAAAGGTTATATCTTGAAACGCATTCGGATTTAAAGGCTGCCGTGCGGTTGTATGAAAAGCTTGGTTTTAAGGAAATAGACCGCCCCGCATTTGTTCTTCACGGTACAATGGATAAGTTTTATTTGAAAGAACTGGTTTTTCAAGGCAATCCGTTGTTCTGACAAGCAATAATCATAAAAAGGATGTTCTTTGTAGCAAGAAACGTTAATTTCAATACCGGCTTTTGCCCTTTATCATAATAATTTTATGTGTTTTCATATTAAGGATAAAAATAAGTGCCGCAGATAACTTGTTGTGTCAAATGCAGCACCTATTTTCACCTTAAAATATTTTATACAGATATATTAAGCCGTTAATTTTTGCATTAATTAATATCTAACACGGTTTCGCAACGGGCGTAAGATTATTCAAATTCTCCCAAGCCATTATCTTAATTTCGTTAAGCCACATATTATCGCTTGTATGATTATAAGTCAACGTAAAGTAACAATATTATTTTGATGTATATTATCGCAAAAAGCAGGAGTCTGCTCATTTGCAAACTCCTGCTTTGAAAACATATCAATTATTCTTCTTCAAAAGCGTCCTTGCCAAGACCGCATATAGGACAAACCCAATCTTCGGGCACATCTTCCCAGGCTGTACCGGGTTCAATGCCGGTTTCGGGGTCGCCTACCGCCGGGTCATAAACGTAACCGCATGGACATGCATATTTTTTCATAATATCTCCCTCCCGTTGATTAAATTAACCGAAATATTTCCTGAGCAAACCCTCAAAAGCTTTTTTGCGACTTGCTTCGTCACAAATCTACTGATTTTAATGCTCCTCAAAAGCTTATTTTATGCAGTTTCCGGCATAAACACATTTCTATTTTCCCGCATCCAAGTTTTACAGAACGAATATATCCGCTGTTTATAAGAGCATATACATAGTTTCGGCTTACTTTCAAAAGTTTTACAACTCCACTTATAGTATATAACAATTCGCCGTTTATGTCAAGTATTTCACCGTTTATTTTTTTATTTTCATTCATAGAAAAACCACTTTGCATAATATCAGAAGGTGTTTGGCAAAATATAATATAAAAATTTAACCTTTCCGCTGTCCGGCCGAACTGCCCTCATTGCCGTTATATAAAAGAGTTTAATAAACAACAAAAATCTTGATTATATTCCGATTTCGGAATATAATCACATTGAGGAGGCAAACATTATGAAATATGTATCTGCTTTCCAATGAATTTAACTCAGGTTATGCTCATCCGTTTTTTTGAAAGAAAGCTTTTCACAGATACCGGCAGCGGCATTTGCCGCAACATGACTGACAAGCACCGCGAACCAAATCCCATTTAGCCCCCAACCTATGTAAGAAAATAAATATGCCAAAGGCATTCTGACTGCAATGTAATAAAAAAGCATCAGAATCATATGTGCGTCCGCCTTGTTATCTTGCTGCCGGATATGGCAAGCGCAACCGTTTTTGATTTCTTCCCGCAATAGGCAACACCTCCTTGAAAATTTCAGGTATGAAAAAAGACAACCCGTGCAGGTTGCCTTGAAAGCGGTTATATAAACTGGAATTTACAGATTCAATAGATAGAGTATGCTATCCCTGTCCGGATAAGTATATGGCACTGGCAATTCTGCGGTACTGATTCTGTAAAAGCCTGCTTTTTCATAAAACCTATGAGATGTATGAGCAACCGCCGGTGTATCCAAAATGATATGGTGAACATCTTTGCTGATAGCATACTTCAAAAGTTCATTATATAAGGAAAATCCGACTTTCTGCGAACGAAACGCCTTTTCCACAAAAAATTTTTTCAAAACAGCACAATGGTTCTTTTTTAACATCAATCCAATCGTGCCAATTACTTTGCCATCGGATAAAGCAATCCAAAACTCTCCACCAAGCTGTTGATAGCTGCGATGAATATCAAGCAAATCCGGTTGTTCCTGAAGCGTCAGTCCAATTTTTGCTTCATCATTTTGGACAGAAAGAATGAGCGAAATAATTTCATCGTCAAATCTTCCGCTATATGTTTCAATTTTCAAAATCATCACTTCCGCAAATTCCGATTATTTTACAAATATTATACCACAAAAGTGGTGAGAAAGCAATCGTTTCAAACTACTTTCTCTACTTTGCACAAAGGTTTATTTTACCGTTTTCTTGTATACGAAAGACTTATGGGAGCAATATAAAGGTTTTCAAAACAGAAATACCGCTTTCGGTAAAGGCAGCGGAAACCTCTGCGGTCGGCAAGAGCATT
>CAKSGG010000249.1 GCA_934454215.1 uncultured Clostridia bacterium | reverse complement strand
TCCACACATCAGATTTGAAATCATCTGAATAAATTCCTTTGTCGGAGCTACATAGATTGTAATTGCTTCTCTCATACGCTCACCTGCTTGTCCTTAAAATAATTATTAACGCTCTCACCGATTTTCAGCCAGTCATCAGCCGTAAACCCTGCACAATCAGCGCTGCCGAAATCAACATCTTCACCCTTTGACAGCTTGTAAAACAGCTCTTTCGCTTTCCTCTCACGCCTCAAGTTAAGGTCAACAACACCGTATGATTTTTCAAACTCACCGGCTATACGCCTTAGTTTATTTTGTTCAATGCAGTTGTATTCGTTGATGTAATACATCAGCCAGAACTGCAAGTATAACAAATATTGCAATTCGGTATATCCAAGCTCTGATTGTTTCGGCATCTCGCTGTTTTTGACGTTAGTGTATGCGACCTGTTTTATTTTGTTATGTTCTTCAGCATTCATTTTTTTACCCTCGTTCCCACTGTGTACTCACTTTGTACCCATTTTTAATATTTTTAATAAATCTGATTTTTCGCTTACCTATGCGAATTTTTAAAATTTTGTAATCAGTGTAACCAGTGTAATCATACTTTTTTAACCCTTATAGAAGTAAGAATATATAACCATTATTTAACAGGTATTAACATATTCATACAGCACCCTTATCGCTATATATAAGGGATATGTTTTTTAGTGGCTACAGTGGTTACAGTGGTTACATTTTAGAACGGCAACTCACCCTGCGTATACTCTTTCAGTTCCGGCTCTACTACCAAACAAACGCAGTGTATCGGTGTGCTTCCGCCTATTCTTTTTAGCTTAGTTGTGCGGTTTTTGGCACATATTATTTTATCATTTCGTTTTGCCCACGAAAGAAATGCACCGGGATTAAATCCGCCAAGCTCCATTTGCGCATCGAAAACGGATTTAATTATGAAAATCTGATTGTTTTCAATGCAGCCCCAAACCTCGCCTTGATACTCTCCGTTGTCGCCGGGCTTAAATTTGTTCGGATTACGCCCTACAAGCTCGAAAATGAACTCATTAGCACGTCTGTTTACGTCTACCTCTGATTTCTTTTTTAATAGCTTTTTGACATCATCAACCGTTAAATTCATATCGTCCTTGAATATCCATTTTGTTGCAAGCTCGTCCGCCGTCAGAAGCACAGAAGCTGCCATTGCCTGTTTGTCGGTAGTGTCGCTTTTTAAGAGTATATCATAGTATTTTTTTTGCAGCTCCCGAACATATTCCATAACGCCGTCCTTTTCAAGCTCATCAATAAAAATCTTTCCGGCATGACCGTAATTTTGATTTATAATGCTGTTGCCCTCAATCAAATCCTCGCATAGTCTATAATCAGTTGCATCAAAATCTATAATACGGTTAATAACGCCGCCCATGCTCGAACTGTTTGCAAGCTGTTCTTCTCCGGTACTTATAATAGTATTGCGCCATTTGTATAATTTTCGTAAACCGCCGTTTTTCGCACCTCTGAGCTTCCCGACACCCTCGCATAGCTTGTAAACCATTTCGTCAAAATCCTTTCTTTTCATAGAAGAAGATTTTAACTGAAGCTCATCAAGACATAAAGGCAGATTACACAAAACTCCTGCTTGTTCTTCCTTACCCACGTCCGTGCCGTTAAATGTTGCAACGTAATGACCGATTTCCGGGTCAGCCCATACAGACGCTGCCAATTTTATACCAACAGATTTACCGTTTGAGCTGCCGCCCCAAGTATGAACGATAAACGGCAGCAGTCCGCATTGTGATATAATAACAGAAGCAAAGGACGCTGCAAGGTCAATTCGTGCAATCATACCGTATTTTCTTGCATATCTCGCAAATTCAAGCCATTTGTCAAAGCTCCCGTGTGATTTTATAGTATCAAATAAATGCTTGTAGTTTATCTCACCATCAAACTTGACATCTTCATCATACGGCACAAATCTTCCGTCAGCAATCCACCCCAGATGTGTTACCGACCGCTCCTCCGGTATGGAATTGTAGTTTAACTGCTCGATATTCATTAAATATGTACTCAGCAGCTTTGCATTTTCAGAATTAACCACAATCCCGAATTTTGCAAGATTTATAATCTGATTTGAACTTGCCACAACCGCCTTATCAATCGTAATTTCGCGCCACTGTGCACCCTTTTTATATGCAATGGTTAATTGCTCCTCGTTTGTGTCGATGTTTATAATGCGCTTTATCGGCATAATCGGATGCGGACAAATTTCAACGTCGTATCCGTATTTGTCGGATAGTTTTACTCCGTATTCGGAGCAGATGTACTCTCCCGACAGCAGCTCGAACACTTGACCGTCAAACATAGTCGTATTTTCGGTGATTATTCCGTCCTTGCGCTGAACCGTTTCAAGATATGCGTTCCACATACCGATGAAGCCTTTAACACCAATACTTTCCGCCGCATTCTTCATACGTTCCCGGTACTGCGCCAGTAAGAATTTGTTGTCTTTGTATCCGTATAAAAATTCATACGGTGCGGAGCCGTTTAAGTATTCGTCCTTAGTGTACGGCGGAATAGGTTTGTTTCCCATGCTCTTTTAACCTCCATTCTGCATAATCCAAATTGTATTCAGCTACAGCAATTTTGGATAATGCGTATTCGTATAATGGGTGCAGCGGCTGTATTTTTCTGCGTTCGGGCTTATATTTTATAATCAAATCATCAAGGTATTTCCATTCGTCAAACGCCTGCCAGTAATCAGCCTCAAGACGTTGCTTTTCGTCCTCATATGCCTTGTTTTTGGCTTGTATTTCCCTCAGCCTTGTACTTTCGTTAATTCGCTCTTTCGGCGTTAATTTGCGGCTTAAAGGCAGCTTTAAATCAAAGTCACCGTCAAGCCGTATGACAGCCTGTTTAAAATCAATGTTAAAAAACATCATCACAAAATCAATCACGCTGCCCCCTGCACTGCACCCGAAGCAGTGCCACCCTTTATTGCCCCTATATATTTTTAAACTCGCCGTGTTGTCGCCCGCGTGAAAGGGACAGTTTATAAACCCTGCCCCGTTCACATTAAGCCCGTACCGCTCGCATATGTCGCGCATTGAAACGCGCATTTTAATCTCCGCTGCAATTTCCCTGCTGTTCATTTTCAACCTCCAACTCTGTAAGCCGCTCTTTTGCTTCCCGGTATAAAATCTCCCGAATTAGTTTTGATGTGGTTTCCGCCTTGCAGAAAATCGGAATACAGTCATACCGCGCAAGCCACGCCGTAAGGCTTGCAATCAGCGCCTGCGGCTTCATTTGTGAGCGATATTTGCCGCTGTATGCATTTTCCCATGTAGCGCCCTCAATCAATAAATAACACTTAGTCCCTGCTTCTTTGAGCCGCTCAAACTCCGCAATAAAACGCTTTCGTTGCTGACAGAAATTGTTGCAAATTTCTCCGAAGCTCATTTTCCGTTCAATAACGCAAATGCTCCGCATATCGTATAAAATTCCGCTCGGAAGAGTAAAAACTGCCGAATAGTCACCCGATTTGAGCGCCGCTCTCTCGTACGGAACGCCGAAGCTATCCCAACGCTTTTTAGCTTTTTCTGTCGGGTGTTCTCTCGTATCAACCAAAATGCGCATAGTTTTCAGCGCGTCCTCAATTTCAATAGGATGTAGCTTCATGGCTTAAAACGGTAAATCGTCATCGTCTTCCGCAGCGGCTTCGGTAAATCCGCTCACGCCTGCACTTGACGGCCTGTTTTTTAACGGCTTATCTCTCGGAATTTTGAAATTTCCCTCTCTTATGTCAATTGCGCTTCTGACCGCACAGCACTCTGTTGTCCAACCTGTCATGTTGTTGTATTCCCATTCCTTGTTTCTAAATAAAACACCGATTAGCTTGTTCTTGAATTTCGCCTCGTCCCAGTCGAATATGTACCCTGCATTGCTCTCTTCCATGCACGCTATGAAATTCGACCATGTTTTTAATTGACTTTCAAAATATTCGCTGTCCTCGTTCGGAATAGTAATTCTGAACGTGCCTTTCCACTTTTTGTCTTCATTCGTATTCCCTCTGTATTGCATAGCGAAAAATTCCTTTTGTTCGCCCTCTGCAATGTCAAAGGATAATTTTAAAACATCGCCCCAGTCGTACTTAATCAGCTCCGCACCCATAATTTTGGCAACATATCCGCCTGCCGGAAGCGGATCCGATGTGTTGACCGTTTTCTTTTTTTCAAACTTAAATTCCTTAATCATTTTTTATTTCTCCTTTATGATATTTATTATTTCACCGTCAAAGCGCAGCGGGCAATGGCTGCCCTTGTACTTTGTC
>CAKSGG010000248.1 GCA_934454215.1 uncultured Clostridia bacterium | reverse complement strand
ACAAGGATTGCAGGCTTGGTGTTCAAACCGCTTCCAATCAGCATAACGAAAAGAAGTATGAATTCTATTGGGGTTACCACTACTACGGAAAAGACGCTTAAATTGCCAAACAAAAAGAAAAAAACCGTAAAAACATTATTGTTTTTACGGCTTCATTTGAATTTGATATTTTATTTTGATTGACGATTTTTATAGTTTAAGCCCCATTCTTCCATTGACTTTATAATAGGGCGCATAGTGTCGCCGAGTTCTGATAAAGCATACTCAACTCTCGGCGGAACTTCGGGATAAACTGTTCTTGTAATAATTCCGTCAGCCTCCATAGAACGCAGGCTGTCAGTCAAAACCTTTTGACTGATTCCTTCAAGCGACTTTTGCAGCTCGTTAAAGCGTCACGGTCTTTGCAGTAAATTCCTAAGTATTAAAAGTTTCCACTTGCTTCCTATCATTTGAACGGTTGTTGCCACGGGACAAGCCGGTAATTCGTCTTTTGTCAGCATAAAAACTGCTCCTTTCCAATACATCAATATTAAATGTTATATTGTATATTAATATTATAACATTTTTTAGTGCGAAAATCAAGTGTTTCTCCAAAACTTACAAAAAGGTAACTACCTAATAAAAAAGTGCGTACTTGTTTTTAGAATTTATTTGCATTATAATATAATCACAGAGCAGATAAAACACTCTGAATAAAATATCTTGGAGGTCATTATTATGGCACTTAAAAATGTAGCGGAATGGAATGAAGAAAAGAAAACATCTTCGGCTTGCGGGACAGCTTGCGGAGCAGCAGACGAACCGCAAAAGGAAGCGCCGGCGGCTTGCGGTGCGGCAGACGAACCGAAAGAGGATAAACCGTCCGCTTGCGGAACTGCTTGCGGAGCAGGCGACAAGTAATTCATTTACAGCTCCCGGTGTGATGCACCGGAAGCAACCATTCAATGACCGAGGAGGTAAAACTTATGAAACCGTATTTTGCTTTTCAATGGCATATTACCGATTACTGCGACCAAAGGTGCAAGCATTGCTATATATTTTCCGAGAACAAATGCAAAACTCTTTTGCATATGAGCCTTGCAGATATGAAAAAGATAATTTCAAATTGTGAGGATATGTGCGAAAAACTAAATCGTACACCGTATTTCTATATTACCGGCGGCGATCCGATACTGCACCCGGATTTTTGGACACTTATGGATATTATAAAATCCAAAGGATATAAATTTACGATTATAGGAAATCCCTTTCACTTAAATGATGAGGTTTGCAAACACTTAAAAGATTGCGGTTGTGAAAAATATCAGTTATCCATAGACGGAATGAAAAAAACTCACGACTTGTTTCGTAAACCCGGCTCATTTGACAGCACCTTGAAAGCAATAAAATATATTAAAAAAGCAGGAATAAAATGCGCTGTTATGTCTACTGTATCGGATATAAATATCAGCGAAATGCCGGATATAGTTGACTTGGTTGTTCAAAATGAAGTTGACATTTTCGCATTCGGTCGCTACTGTCCCACAGGCACAGAAAAGAAAAATGCCGTAACACCGCTTCAATACAGAGATTTTCTTGATACAATGTGGAAGAAATATCAGAAATATAAGTCTGACGGCGTTAAGACATACTTTAACTTAAAGGACCATTTATGGACTTTATATCTTTATGAGGAAGGCATATTCAAGATTCCTGAAAACGCAGATAAAAATATGATTTATGACGGCTGCCACTGCGGAATATGTCATATGACAATTTTGCCGAATGGTGATGTGTATGCCTGTCGTCGTTTTGAAAGCAAGGTCGGTAATGCGCTTTGTGAAAGCCTGAGGGATATTTTTATAAACAAGGAAGAATTATACCGTGACTTTAATAAATTTGAAAAATGCTCAAAATGTGAACTGAAAGGATTTTGCCGTGGCTGTCCTGCGGTTTCTTTTGGAACAAACGGCAGTTTTTACGGTAACGATCCGCAATGTTGGAAAGAGGTGGATTAAAATGTTAATGGATATTATAAAATCAAGACATTCTGTAAGAAAATATACAGACAGACAAATAAGCCGGGAGGATATGGAGCTCATACTGGAAGCCGGAAATTATGCTCCTAATGCCGGCGGCGATCAAAGGAGTATAATGGTTGGAATAAGAAATAAAGAACTGACAACAAAAATCGGAATTATGAATTTAGCAAAATTTGACCGCAGAAATCTTGCGGGTTCGTATGTTTCAAAGGAACAGCCGAGCAGTATTGACGATCCGACGATAAAAAACGGTTTTTACGGAGCGCCGAGCGTTATTGCAATATTCGGACAGAATAATTTTCTGTTTCGCACAGCGGACGCATTTTGCTGTGCGGAAAATATGACGCTTCAAGCAACAGAGCTTGGTATTTCATCGTGCATCGTTTCGAGAGGCGAAGAAACATTTGTAAGCGACGAGGGAAAGAAAATTCTTGAAGAATTGGCAATACCCGAAAATTACAGTGCGATTTGTTTTGTCATTCTGGGTTATATCAATGGTGAGCAGCCGCACAGCAAGCCGAGAAAGCCGGGCAGAGTAAGGATTGTTGAGTGAGGTGTTTGGAGTATGAAAAACGAAAAGAAAAATCAACTCTATTCGGCCATACGAAACGCTGACTGTGTTGTAATAGGTGCCGGAGCGGGATTTTCAACTTCTGCCGGATTTGCCTATGACGGTGAGCGCTTCAAAAAGTACTTTTCTGATTTTGAAGAAAAATACGGCTTTCACGATATGTATTCCGGCGGGTTTTATCCGTACAAAACGCAGGAGGAATTTTGGGCGTATTGGTCGAGGTATATCTATGTAAACAGATATATGGATACCCCCAAACCGGTATATAAAGAGTTATTTGAATTGGTAAAGGACAGAGATTACTTTGTTATTACAACAAATGTAGACCATTGTTTTCAAAAAGCAGGATTTGATAAAAAGCGTTTGTTTTATACGCAGGGAGACTACGGGTTGTTTCAATGCTCGGTGCCTTGCTGCAATGAAACATTTGATAATTATAAAATAATTGTTGATATGATAGAACAACAAGAGGATATGAAAATACCGTCATCTCTTATTCCCAAATGCCCTCATTGCGGAAAACCGCTGACCGTAAATTTGAGAAGCGACAATAAATTCGTACAGGATAACGGTTGGGATATGGCTGCGGAACGATACGGCCATTTTCTTAATACCCGAAAAAACCAAAAAGTATTATTTTTAGAGCTTGGTGTCGGCTACAATACGCCGGGAATAATAAAATATCCGTTTTGGCAAATGACCGCAGAAAATCCAAACGCAACATACGCTTGCATCAATTACGGGGAGGCGGTTTGCCCAAACGAAATTGAAAAACAATCAATTTGCATAAACGAAGATATAGGAAAAGTCATAAAAGAATTGAGGTAAATCTATGCACGATATATGGAATCCGTGGCACGGCTGCTCGGACTGCGGAAAATGTGAGTGAGAAATTATGAATAAATCAGAAACGGTAATAAGACTAAATGATATGTTGCTTGCGGAAATGCCACAGTATGCAGAGCAGGCAAAAAACTTTGATAAAACTTTTCAATCTCAAAGGCGGCTGCTCAGAAGTCTTATGAATATCAGACCGCCAATGCGTGTAAGCGAGGATTTTTTACACTTGCAAGATGAATTGCTGAAATTGGAAACTGTCGAAAAAGGAATTGTTGACACGGAAAAATTTGACGGTAGAATTGTGCTTTGGCAAGGAGATATAACACGGCTCAAAGCCGATGCTATTGTTAATGCGGCAAATAGCAAGCTGCTTGGTTGCTTTTGCCCTTGCCACGGTTGTATTGATAATGCGATACATTCGGCGGCAGGTGTTCAACTGCGGCTTGAATGTAATGAAATTATGAAAAAGCAGGGATTTGACGAGCCGACCGGTAATGCAAAAATCACCAAAGCCTATAATTTGCCGTGCAAATATGTCATTCATACGGTGGGACCTATCGTATATGGAAAGCTGACCGATAAACACTGCAAAGAACTTGCGATGTGCTACAATTCCTGTCTTTCACTTGCGGCGGAAAACAACCTCAAAAGTATTGCGTTTTGCTGTATATCGACAGGCGAATTTCATTTTCCGAACAAAACGGCTGCAAAAATTGCTGTTTCAGAAACATTAAAGTTTTTAGAATTAAATAACAGTATTGAAAAAGTGGTATTTAATGTGTTCAAGGATATAGATTATGAAATTTATAAACAATTATTGAGGAAACACATTATGTAGAATTTGGTAAACTTAGGTGTTGCCCCTCGTTTTCTATTGATACGATATAATGG
>CAKSGG010000247.1 GCA_934454215.1 uncultured Clostridia bacterium | reverse complement strand
AACGGGACGTTTCACACGATGATTTCGCAAGCCGGCGGCGGTGTGGCATTCTACAAAAGTCCGCAGATTTGGCGGATAAACCATTATAGGTTTTTCCATCTTCCGACCGACCGTAGCGGCTTTTACGTCTACATAAAGGACGGCGCGGACTTTTGGTGTCCGACAAACGAGCCGTGCAAATCCAAGCCGGAAAAATGGCAGTCAACCCACGGTATGGGATATACGCGTTTTAATGCGCAGAAAAACGGCGTCAAAGCCGAGGTTACATACTTTGTGGGAAAATATGAAAATGCACTCATTTGGAATATCAAACTGACATCGGACAGTGACAAAAAAATCACACTGTTTCCGTATGTTGAGCTTGGAATGATGGAGTTTATGCGTGAGCTGCAATGGCAGTGCTACAACAAACATCAGCTGACCTGTTACAGTATGGGTGATATTCTGGTCTACAAATACGGCGTGGAAAATCAGCCGAAACCCGATGAAACGCCGCTTGTGTATTTTGCGGCAAATGTGCCTGCCGCGGCGTTTGACTGCGACCGCGACGAATTTGTAGGCTCATACAGAAGTGAGGAAAATCCGCAGAATGTTGAAAAGGGCGCGTGCACAAACTCAAACATGTACGGCGGTGACCCGTGCTTTGCACTTCAGCTTGATGTGGATTTAAAAGCCGGAGAAGAAAAGGAAATCAATATTTTCCTCGGTACGGCAATGACGGAAGATGATATTAAAAAGAGTGTTGCTCATTGCAGAGAAACCGATTTCGTCAAAAAGTCATTTTTGACGCTGGCAAAGCAGTGGGAAGAATACCTGTCGCATTTCCGGTGCGAAATACCCGATAAAGACGCACAGACAATGATAAATATATGGAATCCGTATCAGGCGGAACGTAATTTCCAATTTTCAAGAAATATCAGCTACTACGCAACCGGAACTTTCCGCGGTGTTGGTGTCCGTGATACCGCACAGGATATTCTGGCAATGATTCCGTTTGACATAAGACGTGCAAAGGATAAGCTGAATCTGCTCTTTACACAGCAGTATAAGGACGGTCACTGCAACCATTACTGTTTCCCGACCGAAGGCTGGGAACCCGTGACACGCATACACTCGGATAATCATTTGTGGCTTGTAATGGCTTGCTATCATATCATTATGGAAGAGGGAAAACTTGATTATCTTGATGAAACAGTGGAATTTTATGACGGCGGAAGTGCGACAGTCTGGGAGCATATCAAAAAGTCGATTGATTTTTGTATGGCAAACCGCGGCGAACACGGATTTCCGCTTATGCTGTCGTCCGATTGGAATGATATGCTCTATCGCGTGTGCCAAAAGGGCAAAGGTGAGAGCATATGGACGGCAATGCAGTTCGGAACGGTACTCCGTCAAATCGCAGAACTTGCCGAGTTAAAGGGCGAGGATAAGAAAAGGTATCTTGATATTTATGAGGAACAGAAAAAACTTGTAAATACAGCCGCATGGGACGGTGAATGGTTCAGAAGATGTATAACCGATGAGGGTAAGTTTATAGGCTCAAAAACCGAACCGCAGGCAAAAATCTGGCTGAATGCACAAAGCTGGGCGGTAATATCGGGTATGGGCGACAAAGAAAAACAGATTTCGGCTATGGACAGCGTGAAAAAGTATCTTGATACACCGCTCGGTATAAAGAAAATTGAGCCGTCAATGACGACCGATTATCCGTCAAAAGAGGGTGCATTGACCTGCTATAACAAAGGCTGCGGCGAAAACGGAAGCGTGTTCTGTCATGCGAATACATGGGCGATAATTGCGGAATGTATGCTGAAACGCCCCGAAAATGCGTATAAATACTACCATCAGCTGCTGCCGATGATAGCACAGGAAAAAGCCGGGGAGTGGCGGTATAAGGCAGAACCGTATGTGTATGCGTCGAACATTTTCGGACCGGAGAGTGATAAGTTCGGCTTGGCGAATGTCAGCTGGCTGACCGGAACTGCGGCGTGGATGTATGTTGCGGTGACGCAGTATATGTTCGGCATAAAACCGAAGTGGAACGGACTTGAAATCGACCCGTGCCTTCCGGAAGAGATGCTGCCGGCAAAGGTAACACGTGTGTTCCGCGGAAAGCGGTACGAGATTGAAATTACCGAAAACAAACGCATGTTTATTGAATGTGAACGATAAAAGAGGGATAAAAGTATGAACAGATATATGTTTACAGGGTTTATCGGAACAAAAAATGTCCGTATAAAGAAGGATAAAAACGTGCATTTTTCCGTTATCGGATATTTTGAGGATAAAGTGTTCATTTACATGGAAACACCCGAGAAAATAGATGATGCCGATGCGGAAAAATATGTTATCGGCGGAAATCTGAAACGGTTTCCCGACGGCAGAAAGCTATGGCGAATGGAGAGAGTGTTTTACTGTGACCCGTACCTGAATGACGGGATATTTAACGCGACCGAGCAGGTCAGAAATCCCGATATGGGAATACTTAATCTGGAGCATGATGAGGCATTTTTGGCATACGTCGGACACCATTATGTATTGCAGGAATACGGTAAAACGGTTTGGGACAGATATTACAGCATTTATTCGTTCGGAAATATTTTTATTTCTGTTGCAGAAAAAAAGCCTGTTCCGTCAGCCAAGAGAGAATCGCCGTTTAAAGTGCCGGTAAGGTCGATTATCAAGGCGACTATGCCGGTCATAGATGGAGGAAAGAAACAGAATCCCGACGGCTCTTACGGCTGGTATAAAATTAATTAAAACATTGAATAGATACGAGCATGAAATCGGATTGGGTAAATATCCGGCATGGGACGAATACACTTTAACAGAATTAGTGCGAACCTGACAGCAAGAGATTTTTTGAAAAAATGTCAATTTGATTTTAACGAGTTGATATTAATACACGGCACTGCCTATACTTTATGGGTGGTGTCGTTGTTTTATTTACAGAAAAATTGTTAAATTTTTAAATATGAAGAATACCTCATAAAAAAACGATAAAATATGAAGTTTGCCTCATTCACTTTAAATATAATCCGTGTTAAAATATATACATAAGGAGGATAAAGTATGGATAAGCAATTGATAGGAAATAGGATTCGGCATTTAAGAGAAGAAAAAGGTTTAACACAGGCAATGCTTGCAGAACTCGCGGAAATTTCAGAAAGAACGGTATCTGATATTGAAAATGGAAAGATTGTATCAAAATACAATAATATAATCAAAATATCATGTATATTGGGAGTGCCAATCAATTATCTGTTATCCGACCAATGTGCTTTTGATAAACCCGGCACAATAAGCAATATACTTGAGGTTATGTCAGAATTTACCCATGATGATATACAACATTTTATACGGTATATTGATTTCTATAAGAATGAAAAGAAATTTTAAAAAAAATAAAATCTGATCATTCATGCGATATCCTTTAATGAACATTGACAACTTAATACAATCATTTTCTGTACTAAATCTGTATATCAGCACATTTGACGGTACGCTTGCGGTAAATACCGGTCGATAAAACGGGAGTGGAATCCCGTATGCCGAGACGTATGCAGATGATAATGATACTTGTGCTATGACAGCACTCCGTGCGTGCAGGGAAGCATATCAAAATATGCTATGACGATTTTTCCGAAATCGGCAGAAAATGTAAAAAAATGGTACATGCAAGTTAAAAACACATGCTGCATAAGAATTATCGGGAGGGATTATTATGGAACAGAAAATCATTATAACCGTTTACACAGAGTCTGTATCGGACAGTGACATTAAAGAAATTATCAAACAAATTTTGCTGGAAGGTGTGAAATATGCTTGACTTATTTTTTTGCACATTGTACAATACAGTTACAGACAATCGGTTGATTGGAAAGGAGTAAATATGGAAAGATCAACCGTAATGCGAACTAAAAATAATTATGCGGCATTTTATCTGCGTCTATCAAAAGAGGACGACAAACCGGGGGAGAGTATGTCTATCGAAAATCAACGGAAAATATTGCAGCAATATATAAAAAACACGGATTTTTTATTTTGGGGCGAGTACGTAGATGACGGATTTTCCGGAACATCTATGAACCGCCCGGCGCTTAACCGTATGATGCGTGATATAGAGGATGGAAAAATAAGCATAGTTCTGACAAAGGATTTTTCAAGACTCGGTAGAAATTCCGGACGCGTTCAGATTTTGCTCGATGAATTTTTCACGCGCAACAGAGTCCGCTATATAGCGGTATCGGACAGAATAGACACCATGCAGCCGACAAGCACGTCGTCGATAATTACACCGGTACTCGGCTTTGCCAATGAGCTGTATGC
>CAKSGG010000246.1 GCA_934454215.1 uncultured Clostridia bacterium | reverse complement strand
ACACAGCACTGTACAATAATGCAAAATGGGGCTGCTGCATTTAAAGCAAATCAGCCCCGTAAAAATTAGTTAAGCATATTAAAAATCATATATGCAGCTTCGTCACGCTTTATGTTTTCGTATGGCTTTAACGCAGAACGGTCGTTATCTATTATATTTTTCTTTATACAGTATGCTGTTTCATCAACTGCCCAATTGCTGAGTGATAGATAGTCAGTAAATCTTGTAAGCAGTGTATTTTTTTCAGATATATTCATATACGGCGGCTTTAATGCTCTTGCGCACATAACGGCGGCTTCTTCTCTTGTTATGGTTTTATGCGGTGCAAATTCCGTATCGGATATTCCGTTTATTATACCGCTTGAATAAGCGGCGGAAACGCAATCGTAAAACCAGTCCGATTCCGACACATCGGAAAAGCTGTTTGAGCCTCTGCTAAGCCCTAACGCTTTTGTTATTATAGACGCAAATTCAGCACGTGTTACATTTGAATAAGGGTCATATGACGATGCCGATTTTCCGTTTATAATACTGCGTGAACAAAGGCTTTCAATTTCGGACTTGTATTTACTGTCCGATATGTCCGTAAAGCCGGAATCATCGGCTGTTGTAAATGTTATTGTGTCACTGTCATAGTCATCATCAACATAAAAGGTTTTTGTTTTATCGCAATTATACAGTGCGAGCGCATATGCGGCCTGTTCTGTTGCCATTTGGTCGGTATCACCGCTGTAAATATGCTTAAAACCGCCGGACGAGCTGTCGTAAAAACCAAGTAAGGCGTCAAGTACGGTGTTTCCGTTTTTAACAAAGCGCTCATCATTTATGTCAATGTTCATAACCGAAAGTGTGCAGAGAACCTGGGCGGAGGTTTCGGCGTTTTTTGCTCCCCAGCTTGAATATCCTCCGTCGTCTTCCTGTAATATAGAAAGTACACTTATACTCATATCAATTGCCGACTGAACATCGGAATATACATCATAGTACGGGGCAAGCGCCCGAATAGTCATTGAGGTTATGTCAGGGTCGGGAAAATCTCCCGTAAATGACCAGCCGCCTCCGGGAATATATTTGCTCATTATATAGCTTAAAAGCGAATCACGTAAATCAGATTCGTAATTACACGCATCAAGTGCCATAAGCGTGTATATTGCACCGTTAATGCCCTGTTTTGTTGCGTATTCAAACGACAATATAGGTGCAAGAAGATTATAGCCGCCAACATCGGACGGGTTATATCCGGCAGCGGTAACGGCAAGTGCAACTCTTGCATTATCTGTAGCAAGATGCCCTATATATTCCGATTGGTTTGAACTCACAAAATCACATACATTATTATAATACGTTTCATAAAAGCTGTCGTTTTCATATCCGCTTTCTGCGAGCGTAATCACAACCCAGTCACCGCCGAGACTTCCTACAGACGGATTGGGGGTATTTGCAATGAGATAATTTATAACTGAGGAATATATATCGCCGTCAGCGCTGACAACGGTAAAAACGGAAGTACATATAAATATGCTTAAAATAAAACAAATAGCTCTTTTTTTCATATTTATCCTCCTTATTGCAGCAAGTATTTGCTTTTTCTGTATTCGGTGGGGGTGCAGCCTTTAAATCTTTTAAATATCTTATTAAAGTATGAAACCGACGCAAAACCGAGATTCAGCGAAACCTCGCTTATCGGCTCGGTAGTTTTTGAAAGTATCCGTTCAGCCTTGCACACCCGAATGAAATTCAAATATTCAATAAATGTCGAATTTGTTGCACGTTTAAATAAGCGACAAAAATATGACTGGTTAAGATTTAATACACGACTCAAATCCTCAAGCTGGATTTGCTCGCTGTAATGCCTGTCTATATAATCCAGAGCAGGCATAACCTTAATAATGTTTTTTTCGTCAAAAAATGTAGAACTGTCTGTCAGTATATTATTTCTTGATAAAAACGCAATGATGTTACATATATATGATTTTATGTATAGCTCATAAGCCGGCTTTTTATGGCGGTATTCGTTAAATATATTGAGCAGATAGAGCCGCAGTTCCGCTGTGATAGGTTCGCTGCTTTTAAAAATTACCGCATATTCTTTGTTGCTGTTTAAAAAACCAGCAAGATATTTGCTTATTCCGTCAACGCTCGCATTTGAAAAATTGTCGGGCGAGAATTGCAGCATCGAATAAAATGTCGCATATTCAAGCGAACGTGTCGAATGGGGTATGCGGCTGTTGATAAAAATAATATCACCTGCTTTGGCGGTATAAGATTTATCGCTTAAATCGCAGCGAAATTCTCCCTGTTCTATATATAAAAATTCAAGTTCATCGTGAAAATGAAAGTCCGAATGCATTTGGGGTGGGAACGGTATAGCAAGCGTAGGATAAACCGATGCCGAAATGTTTTGAAGATTTGATTTTACAAGCTGATTTTTCATTGAGAATAATTCTCCTTTTTCTTTTTGCATATAAAAAATGTCAAAATCCTTTTATTTTAAGTCAATATATAACTTGAAAATAAGTGATATTAGCATTATACTTGAAGTATAACATAAAGTTAAAAAAAAATCAATAAAAGGAGTAAAAAAAATGGCTAATTCAGAAAATATTTTGAACCAGTTCAAAACAAATCAATCTGTCGAGGAAATCGACGCAAGCAAAAAACTGAAGGTTGGTATTATAGGTACAGGCTGGATTGCAGATGCACATATTCAGCAATATCTTGAGATGCCGGACGTAGAAATCGTTGCAGGCGCTGACCTTGTAGAGGGTAAGGCGGAAGCATTCTTTAAGAAATGGAATGTTGAGGGTGTACGCTGCTACAGAAGCCATACAGAAATGCTTGAAGCGGAAAAAGACCTTGACGCAGTAAGCATCTGTACATATAACAAGACTCATGCAGAGTGTGCTATCGCTTCATTGGAGCACGGCGTAAACGTATTGCTTGAAAAGCCCATGTGCGTAACTACGGAAGAGGCTGTGGAAATCATGAGAGCAGAGAAGAAGAGCGGCAAAATCCTTTCAATCGGATTCCAGCCGAGACTTGACCCGAACATGGTTAAGGTTAAGGATATTGTAAAGAGCGGTGTTCTGGGTGACATTTATTACATTCAGACAGGCGGCGGCAGACGTCACGGTATTCCTACTCCTTTCGGTACATCATTCATCAGCAAGGATACGGGTGTTATCGGAGCTATGGGAGATATCGGTTGCTATTCATTGGATATGGTGCTTAATGCAATCGGTTATCCTAAGCCGCTTACCGTTTCGGGTTACACATCAAACTTCTTCGGTACAGACCCTCATTTCTATGAGATTGAAGGCAAATCGGAGGAAACTGCAAAGGAATATGCAAAAGAGTTTGGCGTAGAGGATTTTGCAGCAGGCTTTATCAGACTTGAAGGCGGAATTATTCTTGACTTCAGAATTGCATGGGCAATGCACCTTGATACACCGGGCGACACAATCATCATGGGTAAGAAGGGTTCGTTGAGAATACCTTCAACAGAGTGCTGGAATGGTTCAATCGGCGGCGAAATGACAATCTACAGTGAGGTTGCAGGCTCACAGCTTGAAACAAAGATTCCTATGATTACAGATAACGGAAAGGGTTGTTTCTATAAGAAAGTTCGTTCATTCCTTGACGCAATCAAGAATAACGGTACAGCTCCCGTTCCTTCAAGCCAGATTTTGTACAACCAGGCTATTATAGACGGTATCGTAAAATCGGCAAAAGCAGGTAAGGAAATAGCAATAGAAATTCCTGAGATATAATGAAAGGGGTAAATTCATTATGAAAAAATTCAAGGTAGGCTTACAGTTGTTCAGTGTTCGTGATGACATGGCTGCTGATTTTGAGGGAACACTTCAAAAGGTAAAAGACATGGGCTATGATTGCGTTGAATTTGCCGGATTTTTTGATAAGTCGGCTGAAGAAGTAAAAGAAATACTTGACAGAGTAGGTCTTGAGGCTATTTCTGTACATCAAGGCAATCAGCTTTTCAAGGAAACAGGCGAGAAAGCAATTGATTATTTAAAGACGATAGGCGTTAAATACTGTGCAATTCCGTGGTATGGTAAAGAATTGCTTAAGGGTACAGACGGTTGGGAAAACACAAAGAAAGAATTTACCGAGTATTCCGACGCTTTGAAAAAAGCAGGAATAAAGCTTCTGTATCACAACCATGATTTTGAGTTTGAGAAGTTTGACGGTAAATATTTGATTGACTGGCTTTACGAAGAGCTTTCGGCAGATGTAATTTCTCCCGAATTTGATACCTGTTGGGTACACTATGCAGGTGAAGACCCTTGCAAGTATCTTGAAAAGTATGCGGGAAGAATAGATGTTGTACATCTGAAAGACTTTGTATGCACAAA
>CAKSGG010000245.1 GCA_934454215.1 uncultured Clostridia bacterium | reverse complement strand
GTTGGACATTGCTGCCCAAGCCCGAATCCACGCTTACCCTGTACCCAATATGTCGGCATTTCTATTTGTTCTTTTGTCAGCTGATTGGTTGAGAGCAGGTCAACCGTTTCTTTTTTCAAAAGCTTATATGTGCGGATTGCTTCAAGAAATTTTATGTAATCATCCACCGTTGATATGCATCCGGCGCCGCCGCTTTCGTATTTTGTGCCGATGCGAAATGTATTATCTTTAGTACATTCTTCAACTTTTTCTGTTTCGGGGTTATAACGATATTGATTGACAAGTTTATCTATATTCCTTTCGCTGATAAGAAATGATGAATGTGTCATTTTGCAAACATCAAAAATATTTTTTTTGACATACTCACCGAATTGCATGCCTGAAAGAACCTCGACAAGTGCCGCCAAAACATCGTGACACAGACTGTATTCCCAACGATAGCCCGGCTCGAAACAAAGAGGTTCTTCGGCAAGATATTTCATCGTCTCGCGAGTTGGACATTCGCCGCTTGTATCAATTCTGCATTTTTTAAGCATTGGTGAAAACAGGTCATAGTTAAAACCGGCTGTCATTGTGAACAGATTGCAAATAGTAATCTTATTTATGGCCGGTATAATTCTGTCATTCGATCGAACATTTATATTTTCAAACTCGGGCATATATTTGTATAATTCATCATCAAGTGAAAACATTCCTTTTTCAAACAATTGCAGAGCGGCGGTACACGTAATCAGCTTTGAACATGAATAAATATTATAAAGTTCTTTGCCGCTGACAGATGTTTTTTTATCGAGGTCGGTATATCCGTTTGCGTGACGATAAACACATTCGCCGTCTTTCATAACAATACAGTCATAAAACGGAATATCGAAATCCGCTATAAATCCATCCATGGTTTTTGTTAATTCTTTAAACATAATTCATTATACCTCTTTATTCAAAAATTTTATTCAGCTCATTCATTTTTTCTTTTGTCGGAACAGCAAAAGATGTCATTTTCATTCCGAGTGCGTCATATTTATGCTCGCCCATTTTGTGATACGGCAAAAGCTCGACTGCAATCGGTTTATACGGCGCAAGAAAATTTTTAATATTTTGCATTTCATCCACAGAGTCATTAACTGTCGGAATAATCGGTATTCGTATCAGGACTTTTGCGCCGTTTTCAAACAATTTCTTTAAATTTGATAAAATCAATTCGTTTGACACACCAACAAATTCCTTGTGCTTTTCATTGTTAAACACTTTTATGTCGTATAAAAACAAGTCGGTAAACGGTAAAATTTTCTCAAATCGCACACATGGAACACCGCCTGCCGTGTCAACGGCGGTGTGGATGTTATGAGCTTTGCATTTTTTAAGTATTTCGCACAAGAAATCAATTTGCAGCATACATTCGCCGCCAGAAAATGTTACGCCGCCGTTTGATGTGTCATAGAAATGTTTATCTTTTTGAACGATGTCAAAAACTTCGCCGACCGTGTATTCGCATCCACAGATTTGCTTTGCATCATTGAAACAGATAAAATCCATGTCTTTTTCGGTTATGCCGATGCATCGACCGCAGCCCGTGCACTTATCTTTATAAAACATTATTTGAGGTTTCGGTGATTGACTTTCGGGATTATGACACCATTTACATTTAAGGTTACAGCCTTTAAAAAATACGGTCGTCCTTATCCCGGGACCGTCAACAAAAGAGTTTCTTTGTATATCAAAAATCATTGCTTTTCCCATAATAAAACCTCCGCGGTATAAATTTTAATCATATTAACACGTTTGTTTTTGTATGTCAATGCACAAAAAAGCAGTTTTATACTTTTTAGCACAAAATTTATCGGATATAAAACTGCTTTTGAAATATTTAAAGCTGATTCGGCTATTATTCGTATCTTTGAATAATCGAATCTTGAATTGCCGTATCGAGATTTGTAAAGTAATCGGAATATCCGGTCACTCGTACTTTTAGATTTTTATGTTTTTCGGGATTAGCCTTTGCTTTTTGCAACTCTTCTTTACTTGTATAATTAAGTTGAAACTGAATGCCGCCGCTTTTAAAATATGTTTCAAGCATAGCTGCGGTTTTTTCAAAACATCTTTCATCCTCAACATAGAATTTATCCAATGTAAAGTTAGTAACCGTTGCGCTTGAAATTCCGTTAACATCAAATTTTGATATTGAATTCATAAGCGCTGTCAATCCGTTTCTGAGTTTAGAATTGTTTTGAGAAATACCATAGCTTACAGGTTCTCCGTCATATCGTCCGTCCGGAGTTGCTTTTGTGTCTTCGCCAAACCATTTAAAATGTAATCTATAGCCGGTGTGATCTCCTATTAGAGCTGGATAACCAAATACATTTTTCTTATTTCTAATGTATTCAAAAAGAGTATTATAAAACAGCTTTGCTGTATAATTTGAGGTTTCATCATCATTGCCGAAAAAATTGCCTCTTTTTGATCTGTTATTTTTCAAATTTTCATATCCTGCCCAATTGTTTTTAAGTGCGTCAACCAATTCGTGCATCGTTAATGTTTTTTCTTCAAACACAAACTGCTTTATTATCGCAAGACTGTCTATAACAGTAACATTGCCCAAAAACATTATGTTTGAAACCCCATAGTTTACGCCGCCTTGTGTAATACTTTTGGCATTATCAATACATCCGTTAAGAAAAAGACAGCTGACATAGTTAATATCCTTTGCCTTTTGCAAATTATACAAATCATCATAATGATATATTTTGTCTAAATCTTTATATAGCTGATCTTTAAAAACCTCATAAAAAGCCTCAAAACTTTTTGCATGTTCTATTTCTTTGTTACGACAGTGCATAACATATTCGATGGAATGAGCAAGATTGGCATGAGATGTACTTGCGCACATTCCGCCAAGCATGGCCGGCTCATTACACCCCACTAAAGTGTAATTGACCGCTTCTTTGTACGGGAAACTGCATATTTTTGTATGTGCCTCGATTCTCCTGTCGTCATTTGTAAACGCAATTCGTTTGTTTTTGTCACTTTTCTCACACTCAAGAACATATCTGAATACCTCTCGTGGAGTATCATTTGTCCACCTCAAGGAAATCTCGGGTATATGGGTGTCGAGTTCCATCAGGCTTTCTATGATTAGTTGAGATACTTGATTATAACAATCGTTGCCATTTTCATCACGACCGCCTATACAGAAATGAGACTGACCGCCTTTTGTAAATTCGTCAGAGTCTTTATGCGCATAAGCTTGTACCATCAGAAAAAGCTCTTGCAAGTATGCTTTTGCATCTTCTTCGGTTAAATCACCGTTCGAAATGTCACGAAAATAAAATTCCGATAAATATCTGTCTAAGGTTCCGAAAGAATCGGGATTCATGCTAAAACAAACATATATCGTCAAAACCGCTTCGTAAAAATTCTTGGGTGCATTTTCGGATATGTTTAAAAGAGCAGAGAAAAGCTTTTCAAGATTTTCGCGATAATCGGATTCGTCTATGTTGTTGTAATAGTCTGATACGAGTGCTGAACATTTTTTCAGCCACAAAATAAAAGTTTCTGCTATACGTTTAAGCCCGTTTAAAAAATCAAGTTCATTTGGCTCTGTGTGAACGGAAATTGAGTCATTTATATCAGAGATAATGCCGACGATTCCAACCGATAATACATGTCTGTAATCAGATGTTCCATGCTGCCAGTCCAGACTGGAAAGATTATCAATCTTTTTGCAATAAAAACTTTCTATAAGTTCACTTGTGTTTTTATGCCCCGATCTTCTGAAAATATCTCCGATTACGCTTCCGTCAAAACTGAAAAAACCGGTAAATCTTGAATACTTTGTTATCAACGGTTTTTGGTTTAAAATGTATTCACATATTCTTTTAACATCTCTTTCGGTATTACTTAGAAATAAATCCATCCTATCAAAATTTGTTTTTATAGGTTCAACATGCATTTTTCCGTCAAGCGTCATTTTTTCTAATTTTTTTATTCTGTTATTCACGTTAAGATACCTCCGTTTCTATATTTAAGAGAATTATAACAGGTATTGTTCGAAAAGTAAATGTAAAATGATATGTTTTTGTAATTTGTTATGATATATTTTATAATAAAAAACTTGATTATTTTAAATGTATATGATATAATTGTTTTATAATTTATATAGATTCGGCGATGATGAAATATGCTAATGTTTGACGGAGAAAGGACAGAGATAAATAGGATTTATTCGGTTGAAATGTTTAATGCATCCTATGCGGATTCAAAGATAATTGAGTATGGAACTGATTTTAAGTCTTATGAGCTTGTTTTCTTTTTAAAAGGTGAAAATAATACTACGATAGGTGATAAAATATTTAAAGATTGTCCGGGTTCAATGCGCTTTATGCCTAAGGGAAAGGTTAACGG
>CAKSGG010000244.1 GCA_934454215.1 uncultured Clostridia bacterium | reverse complement strand
CGACGAAGCTCGTCGTCATCAGCTTGCAGAAAATCAGTGCATAAATGGTTGGTGCGCATTTGCAAACGGCCCCGGTCACTATGTTCCCGACCACGAGAACATAATGAAAATGGGTCTTAAAGGCAAAAAAGAGCAGGCAGAAAAAGTTCTTGCGGAGCTTGACCTTTGCGAAAGAGAAGGCGTTAAAAAGATGAACGACCTTAAAGCGATGATTATGACAATCGACGCTGCTATTACGTTTGCTCACAGATACGCTGCAAAAGCAAGAGAAATGGCTGAAAGCGAAGCTGATGAAACAAGAAAGAAAGAGCTTATAAGAATTGCAGAAACATGCGAATGGGTTCCCGAGAATCCTCCTCGTAACTTCTACGAAGCAACACAGTTTGTATGGTTCACAGAACTTATCACACAGATTGAAACAAACGGCGTTTCGATAGCTCCCGGTAACTTCGACAGATATATGCTTCCTTATTATGAAAAGGATCTTGCAGATGGTGCGGAAACACAGGAATCTATCGCAGAAATTCTTGGCTGTTTCTACATCAAACTTGCTGAAATGGTTGTTCTTTACGATACACAGCAGTCAACATTCATTGCAAACTTTGCTATGGGCGAACACCTCAGCGTAGGCGGCACAGACCAGTACGGCAAAGACATTACAAACGAACTTTCATATGTTTGCTTGCAGGCACAGATGGACGTAGGTCTTTTCCAGCCCAATATGTCAGTAAGATGGCACAACAAATGTGATGATAACTTCATTAAAGAAGCAATGAGAGTTATAAGCGTAAGAAATGCTATTCCTCAGATCATAAACGACGAAGTATTTGTTGAATCAATACTTTCAAGAGGCGTTCCCATGGACGAAGCAAGAACATACGCTTGCGCAGGCTGCTCGGAAGTTCAGATTCCCGGTAAAACAGCTTCGCTTCTTATGGTTTGGCTTTCTGACCTTAAAATTCTTGAAAATGCTCTTAATAACGGTCGTGATATGCTTACAGGCAAACAGTTCGGACCTAAAACAGGCGAAGTTGACGAGTTCACTTGTATCGAAGACGTTATTAACGCTTATAAAGAACAGCTTAAATATTACTACAAACAGGCTGCTGCAATAATGAACACAGAAGCAGACGTTCATCAGAGAGTACAGCCCCTTCCCTGGATGTCCGTAACAAACGGTACATGTATCGAAAAGGGTACGGAAATCTGGCGTGGCGGCGCTAAATACTACTGGACATCGCTTATCGCGCTTGTTGGTATGGCGAATGTCGGTAACTCAATCGCTGCTATCAAGAAAGTATGCTTCGACGATAAACTGTACACACTTCGTGAAGTTATGGACGCTTGCAAAGTAAACTTTGAAGGTCACGAAGATATGAGACAGATACTTCTTAACGTTGACAAATTCGGCAACGACGTTGAATGGGTTGATAAGATTACTGTTGATATGCTTAACCTTTCTTATGAATACGGTCAGAGATATGTTGACGGCAGCGGCGTTGTTCGTGAATTCAAAGACCCCAGAGGCGGTGAACTTGCTCGCTCTATCTGGCCTTCATACCTTACGGTTTCCGCTAACACAGCATACGGTAAATACTGCGGCGCTAGCCCCGACGGCAGACTTTCAACAACGCCTTGCAACGACAGTATTTGTCCTACGCAGGGTTCGGATACGCACGGTATTACGGCAATGCTTAACTCTATGTCACAGATTGACCAGACGCAGGCAACAGGCGGCGTAATATTCAACGTTAAGTTCTCGCCCGACGCTCTTTCAACAGAAGATGCTCTTGATGATACAGTTGAAATTGTTAAGTCATATTTCAGAAATGGCGGCGCGCAGATTCAATTCCAGGTAACTTCTCACAAGACTCTTAGAAGAGCACAGGAGCACCCCGAACAGTACGGCGACCTTATGGTTCGTATCACAGGATATGCGGCTTTGTTTACAGAAATTACACACGATGTTCAGGAAGAACTTATTTCTCGTACACAGTATGAAGAACTTGCGTAATTTCGCATAAAAATTAACTGATATTTTGGGGAATACCTTTGCGGGTATTCCCTTTTACCATAATTTAGGAAAGGGGACTTAAATATGCTTGATGAGTTCTATAAAGAACTTGAAGAAAAATATGAAACCGGAGACAGCAAGGTTATAGAAGACTTCTTGCTGGAAAGTACAAAAAAGCATTATCTTTGCTGTGGAAAAACGGACGACGTTCAGATTGCCATTTTTAACGAGCTGGGACAGTTTTATTTAAGCAGCGGCAGAATTAAAGAGGCCATAGATAATTTTAATCAGGCGAAAAACTTTGTTGCAACTCTTTGCGGCGGAAATTCTTTGGAATATGCAAATATCACCAATAACCTTGCAAACGCTTACAGAATAAGCGGAAACGCAGACGAGGCTTTAAAAGAATATAAAGCGGCGCTTATGATTTATAAGGAAGTGGGCAGCACGGAAGGCTATTTTTATTCCTCGGCGCTTAACAACATTGCAATAATTTATATGCAGAAAAAAATGTACACAGAGGCGAAGGATGCTTTAACAAGCGCTCTTGAAATCACCGAAGGCAAGGATGAGCTTATGCAGGAAAGAGCGGTTGCGCTTACAAATATGGGCAGTCTTTTTATGTTTGAAGGTGAAGACGAGAAGGCTATGGATTACATAAAACAGTCGATAGCTTTGTATGATAAACTTCCCGACGAAAAAAGAGTAAACCTTGCGGCGGCATACAACACCCTTGGCGATTTGTTCTTTAAACAGGACGAAGTGGAAGAAGCGCTTTCGGCATACGTGGTTGCAAAAAATCTTACCCTTCAATTTTTCGGTAAGAATATTGAGTATATTATCGCTTGCAGAAAACTTGCAGTGGTTTACGAAAAACAGAAGAAATTTGATAAACGTGACGATAAAATTAAAGAAGCGCTGGCTGTTATGGAGAGCCTTAACCTTAAAAACACAAAATTTTATGAAGATACCAAAAATATGATGAAATAAAGTGAAATTTAACGTAAAAAATAGTTTTTGAGTTTGTTTTATGGTATAATACCCCTATCAAAAATAAGCATACGCATAGGAGATAATATAATGAAATATTTGGTGTTCAGTCAGCATATCAGAAAATCCGAGGAGTTCAGCAATGCACCTGCGGCGGTGGATATAATTATGGATTATAACGGTCAGATGACTTTTGCAAAGGCTTATGACGAAGCTCACGAAAACTGCGAGGGCGATGAGCCTAAAACTGCAAACGAGCTTAAAAAAGAAAATAAAAGACAGTATTTTTTGCAGCTTAAAAAGCACATTAAAGCGGAAGCTGCCAAGCTTGTAAAACAGCTTGAAGAAGCAAAACCCGGTGATATTATAAATTACCACCTTTGCGAAATTAAAGTTATTGACGACGCAAATGCAACAGGCGCAGGAGTAAGCGGCGGCTGCTGCGGAAATTCTGCGGATGCATTTTAATAATCAAAACTAAAAAATTAAGGTCTTAAACTTATTTTGGTTTAAGACCTTTTTTGTATAAAGAAAACCACGTGATAGTCACGTGGTTCAAAAAAGCTTAAGCGATGAGGAAGTCCCCCTAATGTGCTAAACTGAAAAAGCCTGTCAGCAAGATAAGAACAACAAATTAGGAGGACAAAATAATGAATAATCAAAATAATGATATACACAGTTTAGCACATACAAAGTGGAACTGTAAATATCATATAGTGTTTGCACCAAAGTATAGAAGAAAAGTATTTTTTGAAGAGAAAAGATTGGCAATACGAGATATAATAAGAATACTGTGCCAATGGAAGGGTGTCGAAATAATAGAAGGCGAGGTATGCCCGGATCATATACATTTATTGTTAAGTATACCACCCAAAATAAGTGTGTCGGGATTTATGGGATATCTGAAAGGAAAAAGTAGTTTGATGATATTCCAAAAATACGGCAATATGAAATTTGCATACAGAAACAGAGAATTTTGGTGTAAAGGATATTATGTTGACACTGTTGGGAAAGATACGAAGGCGATAAAAGAATATGTAAGAAACCAACTGAAACAAGATAGAGAAGCGGATCAATTAAGTATATTTGACCCGAGAGACCCGTTTACGGGTAGCAGGTAAACAGCGCAAGCTGGCAGGCAGACTATGCGCACTTGTGCGCTGCTGGTAGTATTAGGGCTATGCCCGAAAATGAAAAACCACCCGCTATGCGGGTGGATATTTATTGTTTGCATAAATATGGAATAGTATATACAAAAGCGGAATAATTGCGTGAATTTCAGAGTATATATAATATTATAATGAAAGATTTTTTAAAAAAATAAAAAAAACATAAAAAAAGCCAAAAAAGGAGTTGACACAGAGGGGTAGATTTGGTATTATAAATGAGCCGCTTGTGAGAGCGGCAAG
>CAKSGG010000243.1 GCA_934454215.1 uncultured Clostridia bacterium | reverse complement strand
TCCTGCGCAGCCTCACCTACCGCCCGCTGACGGCCGCCCCCACGTCCACCCAATTCCTGCGGATCCTCGTGCACTATCTCCGGAAAAGAGCGTGAACAGCACCTGACAGCGAAGATCCCGGCGGACAGCAGAGGATGTAACTTTGCATTTTTCTCAAAACACGGTTCGTTTCCTGCTATTACAGTCTATCATAAATAAAAACCGACAAGTTTCAAAGAAACTTGTCGGTTTTGGTCCGAGTGACTGGATTCGAACCAGCGGCCTCTTGAACCCCATTTAGTTAGAAGCCGACACAAACGAATTTTTCTGTAAAATCAATATAGCATCTTGAATAGTTCTTGATTTTTCTATATTGATTATAGCACATATGATTAATATGTCAAGATATAAAAATAAAGGCTACGGTTAATTCCGTAGCCTTTAAATTATTCACGCTTCAAGTTCAGCAAGTTCTGCTTGAAGTTTAGCAATCATTTCTTTCTTCTTCTCGATTGCTTTAAGTTTCTTCTTGTCCTGAGACTGCGCCGCAACAACGGCTTTCACTTCATCCTTCTCCAAGAACTCTTTAACCAGATTGCCAATTACGCTAGTAGGGGTAGCACCTTCAACGCCTTTACAATATGCGGTAAGTGCTTCATAATCCTTAACCGCAATTTTGATTTCAGGACGTTTTGCGCGGGGAGCGCCAGAAGTATTAGCCATAGAATTAACCTCCATAGAATTTAATTAAGTTCCTATAGCTAATACTATACCACTAACGCTTAATTGTCAATCATCAATTCACTTATTTTTCTAACTATTCTACTTCCTCTTGGATTAACTTAATGCTAGATTCTGCTTTATACATTCTATCAATTAAGTTGTTGTGCTTATCAACCTTTTTCTCCAACTATTCGACGCGATATTTTATAAGATTGTTGCTTATAACAGCAGATAAAACGCCGCTGCCGATAGTTCCAGCCAATGTAATAAGCGCCACTATAATTGTTTCCATATCTTTTTCTCCTTTTGGGGTTATTCTGTAAATTCTATGAACTCCTCTAACTCCATTAAATCTAAAGCAGACATATTCACCTTCTCAGAAAGACTAACCTTCACCTTTTGGAAATCAGCAAGTTCTACTTCTGTTTGAAGTAGTGCTTCAAGTTCTTTATCCTGATTGTCTGCCAATTCACAAATTCTATCGCGGTTTTCATCAAAGTAACCCAAGTGTTCATTCATAATCTTAATCAACTTGTATGTCTCATAAGCTGTTTTCAATGATAAATCCTATGAAGCCATTTTTCTTAATGCCGCAACAGAATTTACAATTTTGCCTAATGTAATTTTCATAACTATAATCTCCTTGTCTGTTTATTATGCGTGTGTTGCTTTCCTGCCATTGATAGCAAGTTCATTAGAAGAATAGCAAGTAAGTTTCACTGTGTTATATCCGCTCTTTAGCCATAAAGCATAAGCATATACATTGTTCCAATAGTAAGAAGATGAACCTAAATCATAAGTAGCATTTCTGGAAGGTGTGATTGTTGTATAGCTACCAGAGCTACTAGAACCGCCTATTGTTGTTGTGCCAACTTTAATAGTCGTTGAGCTACCAGCCGTAATATAACAGGTTGAAGATAAATAAATCTTTGAAATATAAGCATATCCCCAATAGTTAGAAGAACCGCCTAATGAATATGATGAAGTTAAAGGTTTTAATATTGTGCCTGAAAGTGTGACAGTGTTTGTTCCATCTTTAAGTTCCTTAACGCCTGCCGTTGAAGTGCCTGTTGTGATTTTAACACCATTAACAAGGAAATTCTTACTGGCATCCATACTTATATAGCCACCGCCGCCACCAAGATATATTTTATCTATATATGCTTCTTTAAATCCTTGTGAACTGCTTATACCTAATTTCCAATTTCCATCAGTTGATATTTGCTTATTGGTTATATTAACAGTCATAGTGGAGTCACCAATGGCACTTAAAAATATTGAACCTGTTCTAAACCATATGGAATCAGTTCTTTTAGCGCTTGTATCACCACCAATATACATATATCCCCTAGCGCTAGTAAGAATCATGTTATTATCATCATTATAGACATTTCTTACTTTTAAACTTGTTAAGTCAATTCTATCAGCAGAAATCGTGCCTGTTGTGATTCTACCGCCATCTATAGTAGTTGTCCCACCTGATTTTAAAGAATTGATTGTAACATATCCTGATAAATCAATATTTGAAGATACAAGGGAAATTGTTCTATCTGTTAATGTAAAATTACTAGAACTACTTCCGCTTTTTATTAACCAGTCTATTTTTCCAGCAGTCTAGGTTAAAGAAGAAATGTTTCCCTCTGCGGTTGTAATTCTTGTGCTAAAGCTGTTCGCAGTCTATTTTGCTTCACTAGCTGTAGTGGCTGCGCCGTTCGCAGTTTCTTCTACTTCTGTTATTTTCGTGCTAAAGCTATTTGCCGTCTGCTTTGCTTCACTGGCGGTTGTCTTAGCACTATTTGCGGTTTTTTCAACCTCTGTAATCTTAGTGCTAAAGCTGTTTGCGGTTTGCTTCGCTTCACTCGCCATTGTTTTAGCTTCATTGGCTGTTCCCTCTGCTACTTCAACTCTTGTAGTAATGCTATCAACCGTCTATTCAACTGTGCTAACACGGCTCTTTAAGGTAGTAACTTCGCCATCAAGATTATTCATAGTAGTTTCTATGGAACTTACCTTAGAAGTCAATCCTTGCGCTGTTTGCTTTACTTCGCTTACATCTGTTGTAATTGTCGCAATCTGTTCTTTGATTTCGCCTTGTTCATCTGTAAGAGTTTTCATTGAACCCTTTACTTCTGTAAGTGTTGATTTCGTTTCATCTACAGTTCTAACTAATTCATTCGTTTTATTGTTCAATGCCGTAATCGCGCTATTTACTTCTGCCTTTTGGGTATCACGGCGCTTATTGCCAACACATTCAAATTCACATCCAGAAGCTTTAATAGATTTCTTCATTATGTAGCAAGAAATATTATTTACTTTGATAATATCGCCGCAGTTAATATCAAAATCTTTAAGCGTGCTGAATTTCATTGGAGTGTAAGTAATTGTCTTTAATTCAGCCAATAGAGAAGAAGCAATAGTTTGAATGTATGCCTGTCTTTCATTTGTGAAGAACAGCGGATTTTCTGTAATTACATAAGCATTATCGCCTGTGCCGACTACATAACCAATATCGTCGAATGTGCTTTGAATCTACACTTTGTCTATTGGTTCTGTCGTATAATCTGAAAGAGTTAATTTCACATACTTGCTATTATCTATTGTTGTAGTGGTTTCTGTGTATCTCTTATAGATAATATCTTTCTATCCAGAAGTATCAGCCATAAAATTCACATTTGCTATTTGCGCAATATATCCTAAAATCTAACGATATGTTATATTGCGTGTCATAAAATTATTATAGACTGTATAATTACCTCTGTATGTATTGGTTAATGCGGTAATGCTTAATCCCAGCTTGTTTCCCATACTACTAAGCATATTTGCCAATGTAATAGGATATTTCAAAGTCGAAACCCAAGCATCCGCAGAAGTATCTAATTTCTTGATACAGTCATAAGCGGTAAGAGTTGCTTTCTTGCCGTTCTTTGTTATATCTGTAACTGTGTATGTGCCTTTATAAGCATAATCGGTTTCGCCGCTCATTTCACAATACCAATCAAAAGCCTAATCAATATATGTTTCTGCTTCACCGCTTGTATTGTCGATAGAGAATTTAATAGAAGCTGCGGCAACCACACCATACACAAAATCATTTCCTGTTATTACTTCCTATTGGAATGTTACGCCGCCATACAAATTAGCATCCAATAGTGTAAGATTAAAAGAATTACTAATTAACTTATTCTTCATTAACCTTCACCGCCTACTTCAATCGCGTTAAAACTAACCCCTTGCCATAAACCATTATACAGAACGCCGCTATAGCAATCTGCGGAACTATTGGAAGTGTAAGCGGTAATGGTGTTCTAACCGCCTGTAAGCGGGTCAAAATATGTAAGGCTATATTCCTATCCCTGAACCAATGCCAAGAGTGAAGAAGCAGTAGAAGCGTCACAAGGCGGTAATTGAATTTGAACTTTTCTAATTCTTCGGAGAACCCAGTTAATGTGCATCACCCCATCATCAGTTCTGCCACTATCCTCGGCTGCTAAACTTTCAAGATTAACCTTCAAACTCTAAACAGCAAATCTACTTCCACCGATAGAAATATATCCATTTGAATTATTAGGCATTATTCTACCTCCTTTATTTTAAGGAGGGGTTTAGAACCCCTCCTATGATTAAGCAAATAATGGTTTGCCTGTTCTATTTCTATAATCGTCGTTTCCTCTTTTTGCGGATTGTGCTATAACATCATCCCCAATGGAAACATTCATATCAACATCATT
>CAKSGG010000242.1 GCA_934454215.1 uncultured Clostridia bacterium | reverse complement strand
GTCCTACCCATTTGCTGCCCCAAATGCCCGTATCAAACCTATAGTCCTTAAACGCAATTACCAATCCGAACATCGGAAGGTAGGCAAATATAAAAATCTGAATTATCGGCAATGCTGCAAGAATGAGCATGTTGCGCTGTCGACTCTTCATAGCCCTGTTTAATCCCGGTTTAACTGCAGACTTCTTCTTTACAATCATATTATCTTCCTTTCCTATTCTCTGCTTTATACATTAATTATATCATGTTGATTTTTCCGTTTGTTCCACTATATTGACATAATACTTCTCTATTTTATCTGCAATATTTTCCTTTGACAGCCGCCTGATTATTTCTGCCGCAATACCCTCATCATTGTTTGACGCAAGAACAAAGTCTGCCGCAATTTTTGCGCATTGCATTGCATTTCCCGCGGCTATACCCAAATCAGCCTTTTCAAGCATTCGGACATCATTTTCACTGTCTCCGACGCATATTACATACCTTTGTTCCGCACCGGCGATTTTCCGCAGCTCGGAAATTGCACTCCATTTATTTGCACCGAGCGGTAAAATTTCGTAAAAATTCTTTCCGCTCTGCATAAATGAATATTCTTCGGCATACTCTGTCTTTGCGAGAAAATTGCGCACGTATCCGATTGTTTCCTCGTTTGCGACCAATAATATCTTTCTCCATGCCGCACGGACTTCAACATAATTCTTCTGTTCCGCGGCACCGTGATCTTCAAAATTGTAATAATTTCTAAGACTCTGATTTAATCTTTCATAATACATACCCTCATCTGTAAAAATAATTATACCGATATCGCTAAAAACATTTTCAATTTGCCGAACCATTGTCAAAGCATTTGACAAAAGACTCCTTGACCATATTGTTTTCTGCGTTTTAAAATCATATATCTCAGCACCGTTAAGGAGCACAACTGGTATATCTATCATATCCGCAAAACGTTCTATCCCCTGCGGAGCACGGCCCGTTACAAATGTAAATTTTCCTCCTTGCAATTTGAAATACTCTATGGCTTTTCTGTTGCTTTCAATCATTTCGGATTGAGAGTTCAGCAAAGTTCCGTCCAAATCACAGCACAACAGCATGTTTTTAAAAATCCCCATATATAAAATTCCGCTCCTTTTCGATAGAATTCCGACAACTTTATTTGATTATATCACAAGAACTTTTTCTTTTGTTCCTTAATATTATCATGCTGTTTCTCTAATTTATCAAAAGAGGACTGCAGCAAAATGAAATCATTTTACTGCAGTCCTCTCCGTTAAGTTATTCTTTTCCGGGTAATATAATTTTTAAAACCGTCCCTTTACTATCGGACCTTATATATTTGCACCCATATGCATTGCCGAAGACTATCTTTATTCTTTTATTTACATTCAGCACACCGATGTTTTTGTCTTGCGGAAATTGTGATTTTTCCAGATAGTTGTTTATTTCCGCCAATCGTTCCGGCGTCATGCCTTCTCCGTTATCTTTGACAATAATTTCCGTATTATCATCCACGTAACCTATTGTTATTTCTATTATCCCTCTCCCGTTCTTTTTATTCTTAATTCCGTGAAAAATACTGTTTTCTATAATTGGCTGTAAAATAAACTTTACTGTTTTGAAATCCATGCATCTTTCGTCAACATGCCAAATTACATCAAAGCCGGATTGCTTTCTCGTTTGTTCCAGCTTAATGAATTTCTTTGTATATTCTATTTCCTCACCGATCGTTACGATATATCGGCTGGTATTCAATATATTTACAAGCATTTCGGACAACTCGGAGTTAATCTCTATAGCTGCCATGTTAGGATTCTCATCATCAAGCAGTAACAGATTTACCAGGTTAAGAGTGTTAAGTATGAAATGCGGCGCAATCTGTATTTGCAGTGCGACCTGCTGTGATTTTTTCAGATCATTCACTTTGTCTGATAAATCCTTTTCAATATCATTCATTCGTTCGGCGTTTTTAAGAAATCTGTCTGTTATATACTGTATTTCGTTTTTTTCGCCTGCCATCATATTTTCTGTTATGTTCGCCGCAGTAATCAGTTCACCAAGATACATATAAAATTTTATTGCAAGAAGGCTTGAGATAATCAATACGGCTATAATTACCATAATTATATAGCATATAAATATACCCCGCGCGCGGCCTGTATTAAATGAATACAGATTTTCACTTTTTACAGCAAAAATCAAATCAATATTTTCAAGCTTTTCGCTGCATACTATATCTCCTTTTATCACTTCGCACATATCATTGCCTTGAGCAATAGAAAATTCCTCAAATTGATTGCCGATTTTTTCACGTTTTGTAGAAAAAACAACATTGTTTTCTTCATTTATAATATATATTTCCTCTGATTTTTTATCATATTCTATCAAATTTTCCATAACATCGCAGCGAATATTTATGATTATCAGTCCATCTGTTGTTCCGCTGTAGCTTAGCGGATAAACAAAGCGAATCATATTATGTCCGTCCGGATTTTCTTCGCCCTTAAGTATATCAACAAACATTTCTTTCCCTGTGCGTTTGTAATAATCATACCATGTTTTATCGGAAAAATTCTCTATTTCCGAATTTTGTCTCGTAGATATTACATATTCGCTCTGGACACTGTATACATACATCGAATCAACCATTTGCGACGGATATATGTACATTCGCATTATTTCAGACGCTTGTGCGCGGCGCCGGATTGATTCCCACGTGGACAGATTCTCTTTTGAATTTAGTATAGCTGCGGCAACATCTTTATTATTCAGCACGGCATATCTGAGATTTTCCAATTCAAACATCACGTTTTCCACACTGCTTTTGTTTTGCCAAAACATTCGCTGCATAATGCGTTTTGCATCATTGATGCTTGAATAGTGATAAAAATACATTAATCCTGCGGTAAGTATTAGTACCGGAATAAACAAAATCAGAAAAATACTCCTGAGATAATTTATAAATATACTTTTCCATTTATAATTCCGGATTATATTCCATACTTTTCGAAACTTATTTTTCATACCTTCAATCTTTCTGTTCTTTTTTTAAAAATTCACTCGGCGTTACACCGGTAAAAAGTTTAAAATTCTTATAGAAGTTGGACAAAGCCGAAAATCCGACCATACTGCTCAAAACCGATATCTTGATATCGGGATTTTTTTTCAAAACACCTACGGCTTTGTTAATTCTGTATTCATTTAAATATGATGTGAAACTCTTTCCTGACATCTTCTTGAAAAATCTGCAAAATGATGATGGAGCAAACGCCACATACTGCGATATATCATCAAGCGAAATGGCGTGCATATAATTTTCGGCAATGTATTTTTTTACCTTTTCAAACACATCTATATTGGGATATTCTCTTTTAAAATCATTAATAGATTTAATTGCCTTTGTCGCAAATTCCATAAATGCGTCATAATTGTTGCAATTTACGTATTCATATAAATTGAAATTCTTTTTTTGAAAATATTCTGTTCCCAACAGATTTATGGCTTTTGCGGACAGCTCGCGGCAAAAGCCCTCCAGTTCACTCTTTGTCGGATACAAAATGCTGATTTTTTCTTTGTTCATCAAATACTCTTTGTCACTGTCAAATATTTCTGCAATAAGATTTGTTTCTTCACTTTTGGTGTTTACTCCCCTTGTCATCTCATATATCGAATTACCCGCAAGAACAACCGAAAAATCAACAATCATCTTTAACATTGCTTCCATAGTCTTTTGAAGAATTATTATCCTTTCTTCAAAAAATTCGCGATATTCTCTGTCGACAAAATATAAAATTTTGATTTTGCCGTTATCAAAAGAATATACAATGCCGAAACATTCCTGTGTATTTAAATCTGCAATCATATTCTCAATAGCAATAGTCAGTTTGTTTTCACCGTATTTCCATAATTCATGTATATACGTATTGTAATCATTTATCTCGCCGCGGATAACAAGACACTGCACCGCCCTTACATCAACAGGGATTTCCAATTGCTGCAGTTCGGTCTGAATTTCATTCATTGTCATTTTTTTATTGGTTATAATTTCTTCGGCAAATACTAAACGCCGCTTTTGAAGGCTCTCTGATACGAACGAAAGTCCCGTCTGCTGTATGGAACTTGGTTCAAGCACACTCTCAAAAGCCTTTTGCAACTTATTCGGAGTTATCGGTTTAAGAATATATGAGATAACGTTTGTATTAAGAACTTTGCATATAGCATCAAAATCGCGAAAGGCACTTATAAATACAACCTTGATAAACGGATATTTTTTTGCGGCATATTCAGCAAGTTCAACACCCGATATCCCCGGCATTTTCACATCGGTAATTATTAAATCTATGTAATTGTTATCCATAAATTCTACAGCTTGTCTCGGGTCATCAAATCCTTTTATTACCCGTATTTCGGGAAATTTTTTCTGCACAAGACGTTCCAGCAAAGTTA
>CAKSGG010000241.1 GCA_934454215.1 uncultured Clostridia bacterium | reverse complement strand
ACCACAAGCTTATCGCACATACCCTTTGCATTTTTAAACAAATTCAAATGACCGATATGAAATAAATCGTATACACCTGTTGTGTAGCCTATTACATATCTTTTATCAATCATGATATCATTCTCCTTCCTTTACATATAATTTGTATGTATGATTTGAAATTCTTTTATTCTCCGGCGGAGGCGTCATATAATTTCCGTAAAATTTTTTTAAATGTTCGTCATAATCCGATATACCGTAGACTTTAATACTTCCAAATTTATACAACCTACGGTTCATAAATGTTTTTTTAAGTAATTTTCCCTTTTCATTCCATGCTGTTCCTTGCATTGAAACGAACTGTTCCTTATCAAAATCATATTTTTTACTCTCTTCTATTTCCTTTTCTATATAATACCTATAATTACGTATTTTATATGGAAGAACCCTTAAAATCTTAACTATTACAAAAGGTTTTTTCCACCATACCTTTGACGGAGTAATTTTATAGATACATTTACATCTTGCCTTATGATAAAACCTCATTTTATCAAAATGTCTTTTTTCTTCATCCGCGGGTGGGTATCCGTCAATAGGAAATATATCAATATAGAGCATCAGCTCATTCAACGAATCACGAAGATCTCTTTCAATAAGAAGCGTGTTTTTTAAGCAAAATTTTCCGAATTTATAAACATATCCTTCATGAGGATACCGTTTCATTGTATATTTATCAGAATATTTTTCATCTACTATCTTACAAAACCGTTCATAATCTTTTCGCGGCATACATACATCTACATCATCATCCCACGGTATAATCCCCTGATGTCTTACAGCACCAAGCATAGTGCCTCCAAATACGCAGTAGTATAACCCGTTTTCCTCACATATTTCATGAAACGCTTTCATTAATGAATATAACATCGTCTGTATGTCTTTTGTTTCCGTTATTTCTTTCATATTTACTGTGGTTTTTAACATTTCTTCGTATTTCATACGACACACCTTATCCTCTTTTTAATATTTTAAAAATTAAACCCTTTACCGTATCCTTATAAAAAATCGAATACCCCGTCGCTGCAACCGCCCCGGTAACAACCGATGTGAAAATTGCCGATATAATCCACCTTAAAAATGTGTCCGCGGTGTTATAATCAAATAAAATGTTACAAAGAAAAATTGATATTACCGAAATCGCCGTACTGACGAAAAGCATCTTAAATGCTTTTCTTTTAGGACGAAATATAACATTTTCAGATAAAAAACTAACATCGAACACATATCTTGCAAACATTGCCATTGCCGTCCCTATAGCAACCCCTAAAATACCCATTCTCAATACAAGCACAAAAAACAATGACAAAATTAAATTTGTTATACATTCGATTATTGCTCCGAGTTGTGTTTCTTTAAATTTGTTTGCGTTTGTCGAAACCGTACTGTATATACACCTAAAACAATATATTACCTCTGCTAAAATCAAAACATATCCAAACCACGGCTGAATATAATTCATATCCGTCATTTTTGCGGTATATATTTTCACAAACGGAATAAGCAGCAACCCCGCAATAGTATACATAACAGTTGCAGTTCCACCCTGCACCAACTCATATGCATCAATTGTTTTATCAATACGTTCTTTATCTCCTATTGCGATTAAATTCCCGATTCCCGCTGCCGTCCCGGTAGAAATCGATGTAATAATTTTTTCGACTCCGAATATTATTGCTCCGTACACATTATATACGGATACCATAGCTGTTGATATAAACACCGTCAATATTGTTGAATCGGTATTATTATGGATATAAAATGCAAAATGGTGAACCATTCCGTTCCATCTTTGTTTCAATGCCGTTTCATCACATTTAGCATTTTTTGATAGTCTATAGTGTCTTTTCACATATAATACATAAAAAAGCGGACGCAGCAAACCTATTATACACATAGACAAATATATTAACCGAATATCCGCTTCAAATCTTACCCAAAATAAAGTAACAAAAATATTAATTATTGTGTATATTATGCTTACAATATAAGTTATTCTAACCCTCTGATCCGCAGAAAGCAATGATACATAAGGCAATGATACAAAATACTCCGCAAATGTGCTTACGCTTAAAATTAATATACATGTAACAATATATCCTTTGTTTATTTGCGTTTTTGCTATTATCGGATATATAAAGCACAAAACAACCACATACAAACTGAATATTACTCCCAATTTCCGATAGAATCTTTTTTGTTCGTTTATAATTCCCGATACTCCGTCAAAATCCCTTTTTGCAAGAGGTTTATACAGAGATGCTCTGAATATGCTTCCGACGCCGGCTTCAAGCAATGATATATACGATAAAAACTGCGTAATGGAAGAAATCATTCCGTTTACGTCCGAACCATATGTAGGAATAATAATACGCGGAAGAATTAACCCCCGTATAAAAGTAACAATTTGCAATAATATTGCAAATACAATATTCAAAGTAGCATTCTTAGTTCTGCTGTTATTCATGCTTCCAACCCTGTTTCCTTCCCGAAATCATAAACTTTTAATTCTTATATAACACAATAATTATATCGCTCAATTAGTTTTATATCAATAAAATATCATATCTGTTTTATAATATAAACCCAACCTACACTTTTATACTCTGTATTTAATTACCTTCGCCGGATTTCCGCAGGCAATCGCATATTTCGGAATATCCTTTGTAACAACTGATCCCGCACCTATAACAGAGCCTTTATGTATTGTTACCCCCGGAAGTATTATAACACCGGCACCAATCCACACATCATCTTCTATTGCCACCGTTTTTTCCTCCCGCATTCCTTGAGCGTTCATAGGTATACTTATATCTTTAAATTCATGATTTTTTGTAAATATCATTACTCTCGGACCCATCATAACATTGTCTCCGATTACAGTCCTTCCGCTTATCCTGCACTCTATTCCCAAACCTGAATTGTCACCTATTTCAATATTTGAGGCAAATTCGGCTCCCTTTTCTATATTTACATTTTTTCCACACTTTTTTAATATAAGTTTTCCGCACAGACCTCTTATTTGTTTTTGACCGATATTTATACTTGAAAATGATACCGGCATATGCATTGCAAATATGTATATTATTCTGCCTACTATTCTTTTGAAGCGACACTGCATTTTAATGTATACTCTCTTTCATTTTTTCTTTTTATTATCACTTTAAAAATTTCAATTACAATAATTATATCACTTAATTAAGTTTATGTCAATAAAAAAATATACATATTATAACAGCATTAATTGCTTCTGCTTGTCATATATTTAGATATGAGAAATTTTAAAAAATTTATTATAAACGCCGGCATTCTTACAATTTCGTCTATTGTTATGCAGCTCGGCGGTACTTATTTTAATATATACATATCGGGCAAAATCGGCGCTGCGGGCATGGGGCTTTTTCAGCTTATTATGTCCATATATCGTTTTGCGGTTACGTTTTCGCTTACGGGTATAGGACTTACTTCCACAAGGCTGGTTGCGGAGGAACTGGCAAAAGGAAGCGAATCGGGAGCAAAAAAGGCCGTATGCCTATGCCTTGCATATGCCGCAATTTTCGGCAGCATAGCCACAGCCGTGCTTTTTATATTCGGCAATTATATAGGAACCGTTTTGCTGGGCGAACCGCAGACCGTGCCCTCGCTGTACATTATGGGTACAAGTATGCCTTTTATTGCCATGTCGTGCGTAATTACCGGTTATTTTACCGCCGTACGGCGAATAAGCAAAAGCGTTGCCGCACAATTTGCCGAAATGTTTGTTCGTATGACGCTTGTAATATACTTTACAAATATGTTTGCCCCGCGCGGAATAAAATATGCCTGCATCGCAATAACCGCCGGAGGTGCGGCATCGGAAATACTGTCTTTTTTGTGCAGTCTTACACTGTATATTTTTGATAAAAAAAGGTATAAAAACAAATTTCCCACACCCTCAAAAAATCTTATATTTAAAATGCTGCATATTGCTCTGCCCGTTGGCATAAGCTCATATCTGCGTTCGGGTCTTGTTACCTTTCAGCAGATAATGATACCCGTGTCTCTCAGCCGGCACAGCGGCAGCCGCAGCGGTGCGCTTGCAAAGTACGGCATAATTCAGGGAATGGTAATGCCCGTTATTATGTTTGCCTCCGCTTTTCTCACGGCATTTTCAAGCCTTATAATAACGGAGCTTGCACAGTGCCGGCAGCGGCGGGAAAACGAATGTATTAACAGCATCGTTTCCGATGTTTTCCGAATTACGCTTATTTTTTCAGTATGCATGAGCGGAATTATGCTGAATCTTGCCGACCAAATTGCCTTAACACTATATAACAATTCCGATGTTGCCGTTTTTATAAAGCTTCTTGCGCCTCTTGCCACGGCAATGTATCTGGATAATGCCGTGGATGGAATGCTGAAAGGTCTTGACAGACAGC
>CAKSGG010000240.1 GCA_934454215.1 uncultured Clostridia bacterium | reverse complement strand
CCCAAGCAAAAGGCTCCTTTTGAAGGGAGCTGTCAGCGTAGCTGACTGAGGGATGAAGTTAAATCGGCGGTCAATGCCCGTCCATACGGAGCTAAAGGCAATGCACACGCAAATTTCTCTTTCGGGCGGATAATATCCGCACCTACGGAGTAAACAAAGAATATTGCAAAAACAACAAACGTTTGCACATGTTCATTCGGACGGAGCAGAGCCCCGCCCCTACGAGGCAAATAAATTTATTCAACATTTACGAATTTCGCCGAAAACCGTAAAATGCAAACCAAAATGTAGCAGCGGCGTATGCATCGCTCCGGGAAACGCCAATCATCACATTCAGAATATAACTACCCATTGCCGCGTTGGTCTGCAATAAATTTTGCAAGTCTGAAAAACATCCGCTTGCATGGGGTCTTGGGGCGCGCCTCAAGCGGTTCAGAGGCTGGGAGATATCGAACTCCCGGCGCTTTTCGTTCTTTTGTCACACAAAAGAACGCTTGTAAATGATAGGAAAATACGTAATACCAATATATATTTCAATTAATTTCAATATAATTACAATATTGGATTTTTACTCCTTCCACCGCTTGCGCGGTCTCCCTCCCTCAAGGATGGAGGCTTTTAGTGCCCAATTTTTTTGCATTGCCAATGTAGTCCGACACCCTCAAGGATGGAGGCTTTGCATTTAAAATTTTCAGTAAAGTAAAGGTCTTTAAAATGGAGGCTTTTACTCTCCGAAATTTTGCATAAAATAAATAATAAATTTCAAGCGTTAAATCGAGCGGATATTATCCGCCCCTACGGAGCAAATAAAAATATTGTAAAAAATAGTAAATACTCACGAGTGTTAAACATCTGGCAGAGCAGAGCCCCGCCCCTACAAAGCCAACATATCTTTACGCGCCTTTCTTGCGATCTTCATCCCAAATCCCACCACAAAACAAACATACTTTCACGCCTTTCCCGATAATCTTCAAAACAAGTCCCTCACAAAAAAAACAAACATACCTTTGCGCCTTTCCTTACAATCTTCATCACAAATCCCCTACAATACAAAAATACCTTTGCGTCTTACATGATAATCTTCAAAATAAATCTCCTACAGAGCAAACATACCTTTACACGCCTTACCTTACAATCTTCATCGCAAATCCCCTACAAAGCAACATAATTTTGCGTCTTGCCTGATAATCAGCAAAGCAAACGCGCCTTGCCTGACAATCTTTCTCACTCATCACCTACAAAGCAAACTCCCCCTCATCACCTACAAAGTCTCTCTACATCTCTCCGTTGCCTGCCAAGAAAGCCTTTCGAGCTCATCGGAAGGAAAATCGTTTTTTAACAAATCAAATTCTTCCCCTTTTTTCTTTTCTTTATTTCTTATAATGTGTTCGTCGGCTGTCCGTCCGCTGTTCGCCGCCTGTCCGCCGGATGTTCGTTTGCTGTTTGGTTCCGATTGCAATTTATCCCAGTCGAGTAAAATTATTTTGGTGAATTTATTTGTCGAAATTTGTCGGACTTTTTCCGCTTTCTGAAGTCGTTTCAAACTTCTGTAAATCTTGCTCGGCGAAATATTCAGAACGTGAGCAAGATGATTTCTGCCTATAATAAGTTCTCCCGGCAAAAGATGAACAAGCGCCCCCTTGCACAAAACATCGCGCTCCAAATACGCCGCGTTGCAAAGCAAATATATCCACAACTTCAGCATTTCCGCGTCGTCAAACACGAAGCTGTCGGTTATTTCCCTGTGAAGCTTTACCCAGTTTCCGCCCTTTTCTCCCATTGTAAATCTCTCCTTTCAAATATCGCGCGTAAAATTCGTTTGTCGGGAAATCCTCAGCCGCCATACCGCTCTCATCGCCCCAGCAGCCTGTCCGCTCCCTTTCGCACGCGCAAATCGCTCCTATTGAATTATTGGAATATAGCATAATTACGCCTCTCCTTTCATATTGTGAGAATATAATATCACATATCGAAAGTATTGTCAATAGTATTCTTGTCAATTTGTGAGATTTAGAAAAAATTTTAAAAAAAAGCTTGCAATATTTTAGGTAATATGTTATTATGTTATTGAAAGGCGGGGTTTGTATGTTTTCGCAAAAGCTAAAGGAATTGAGAAAAGAAAATGGCTTAACTCAAACTGAGTTCGCCAGGATATTTAACATTTCCGCCGGAACAATAGGTAATTGGGAGAGCGGTACCAGAACACCCGATACGGATATGCTTAAGCGTATTGCGGACTTCTTCAATACGTCAATTGACTATTTGCTTGGGCGTGATGATAATAGGTTTTCTTTTGCCGGCAGTCAGCTTAAAGACGAGGAGTTTGCTTTGATAGGCGAGGTCAGAGATCTTACGCCCGAAGAGCAGAAAAGAGTCCTCGACTTTATTAAATTTACTAAATCGCAAAGGGGAGATTAATTTTTATGGAGCTAACTAAGCTTTATGAAATTGCCGACAAGAACGATATTTCGGTATATCATTTCCCGCTTAGTCCCATAAGATCAATGTCCGTTCCCGGCAGCATTGGAATCGACGCTGACTTGCTCAGCTCATCTCCGGAGGAAAAAGAACTTCTTGCGCATGAATTGGGACACTGCATGCGTAACGCTTTTTATACCGGAAAGTCGGATTTTCAGCTGCGCGATCAATGCGAAGCGAAAGCCAACAAATGGGAAGTTGAAACACTTATTCCCTTTGATGAGCTTAAATGTGCGCTTTTGGACGGCTGTTGTGAAAAATGGGAAATCGCCGAGTACTTTGAAGTGCCTGTGTCTGTTGTTGAATTAGCTTGCGAGCTGTACGCTGAAAAATTGCTTAAGCTGAGATGTCAGCAGAAACAGTGGTGGGATTAGTCGGACTGCATAAGGAAATCATATAATGTTTAAATTTACTTTTTTCTCGATTGTAATGCATCTTTATTCTTTCTTTGCATACCTTTGGCCATGATCAGACATGCGAAATACATACAAATATATTCGTAAATTTTTACGGATAGTCGCGCCTTTCGTAAATAAAAGGACGCAAAAGCCCTGTTTTGTCCTCCGATGAACGCTCGGAGGGCAAGGCAGGCAAAAACTCCAAGCTTCTATTTCGGAAGGATAATTCTAATGAGGAAAAAATATTTCATTGTACAAAAAAATGAAGTCCCGAAGGGGGATAAAACATTCTATCCTACCCTGCTCGACCTTAATATAGACGGCACATTGATTGAAACCCAAAACTATATGGGCGATGTTGACCCGAAGCTGCTTAACGAAAAAAATGTTGTTTTCGCTTTCACGAGCGACGGAATGACAACGCTTGTTGACTGGTACGTGTGGCACGTTATCAGTAAATATGCAAAGGTTAAAACAAAATTTTTAAATCTTTTTTTTCGTATGTACAGAACTGTTGCGTCGGTGTTTGCAATCGTTTCGATATATATTCTTCTCGGCGCGTTTTTATATGACGGTAAATATGTAAAAGGTTCTCTGGCACTTTTTGTATTTATATACAATATTGCTATGCTCGAAATATCGGATCACGTTTGTGAACATGAGCTGAAGCCGAGACATATGCCCGAATTTCTGATCTCAACACCTATTTATTTTACGGTTTGCGCGACTGTTGCCTGCATTTTGTTCCCAAATAAATATGTGCTTTGCGCCGTTCCGGCTGCACTTGCGGTAATTCTTCTGCTGTATTTTTTCCTTTATAAGTACATAAAAAACAGAAAAAGACTTATTGAATATGATATTTATTGATTTTTCGCGGCGTCGGATTTCGACAGCCGCTTTTTTGTGGTTTGCGCCGTTTCGGCTGCACTTGCGGTTGTTCTTTTGATACATTATTCTTTATAGGTACAGAAAAATTAGAAAAGGCTTGTTGAATGATTATTGACTTTCAGGGCGCTTGCTTTCACCAACTGCTTTTTTGTGATTTGCGCTCGTGGTAATTCCTCTGCTGTATTATTTCCTTCATGTAGAAAAAGCTTGTTAAATATAATTATTGATTTTCACAGTGCTTGCTTTCAGCGACCGCTTTTTGTTGTGATTTGCGCGCGCAGTAATTCCTCTGTTGTATTATTTCCTTTATGCAGAAAAAGCAAAAAAGGCTTGTTGAATTCGCGGCACTTGCTTTCGGCAGCCACTTTTTGTTGCTCTGTAGCAAATGAGTTGTGCTGTCCGGACTGCACTCGCAGTCGTTCTTTTGATGTCTTATTTTCTTTGTATTATCCGCCCCTACAAGCGAACAAAGAATATAGCAAAACAGTAAACGTTTGCAAATGCAAACAAAAAATGCAGCATAAAATAGTAAATGTTCGCAAGAGTTATAACGGGTGGAGCAGAGCCCCACCCCTACGGAGCGAAATAAAACAATCACAAATAAACAAAGAACATTGAACCATAGTCAAGTAAGTAGACACAAAAAAGCACAATTTTTTAGGGGATCAGGCTATTTTGTCTGTTCCCAGT
>CAKSGG010000239.1 GCA_934454215.1 uncultured Clostridia bacterium | reverse complement strand
CCGCATACCTAACAATATATGTGAGATTTTCATTGATGTTTTTTGTTGTTATCAGCATTACAAGGAGAGTCAGTATGAGCAGCCATTCAGATGAGTGTATTTCTATTTTATACAAATTAAGCTTTTTGTCTATTATAAAGTATGCCAACAACAGCGCTACCGCAAATCCCTGAACTGCAAATGTAGAGGCAGACGAAGCAGAAAACATGAATATGCTCATAAGCTTTGTATGATAGACATTAAAAATAAGAAGAAATGCCGATATCCATAACATATAAGTGTGCTGCACCTTTTTAGGCTGAATTATATATTTATCCATATCTTGCATTCCTTTCTTTTTATTTTTTCAACTTTGCAGTCAAGTTTTTAACAATATAGTATAGCCTAAGTTTTGCCAATATGTTTCGCAAGAGCTTATTTAACCGGACCTTAAATGTTATGGGAGTCCATTTATTAAAAAGCTGATCCGACGACATAGAATTAACATCTCGGAAAAAATCCTGTCTTTTGGAATTGTGAGAAATGCTTTTAAACATTTCTGTTGTACTGCCGCATACTCTTTCGGTTTCACATTCGCAGGATCGAATGTTATCCTGTATTTTTTCAAAAATCATTTCAGCTTTTTTAGAATGCAGCATTACGAAAGTAGTTCCCTTATTATCGTCAAATTTGCTGTTTATCTCTGCTGCGGAAAAGCAATCCCAAAGTGTAAAGTCACTGCATCGGTCCATTTCCTTAAAGCGACAATTTGAACAAACCGGGCGGCAAATCATCCCCTGATAAAACAATTTAAGCATAGGGTCATATTCCAAACCGTTATGGTACAAGCATACATTATTCCTATACAAGCTCATAGCAGTATGAGTATAGCCTGAGTACTTATCTCTGAATAAGACCTTATCAAATTCACCGAATTTTTTCTTTTGATAATTAATATATTTTTCAAAAACGAGAGGTGAGGGGATACCTCGGCATACAACATCAACGGTAATGAGGTTTTCTTCGTTATTTGGCAGAATTTTTTTTAACCCGGCAACCTGACAGGGTGTCCCAGAAAAAAGAATTTTTTTCCCTTCAGTTAGATGTTTTTTTATTTTCAGAAAAGTATCTCCCAAATCACTTTGCGAATATTTGGAGTTTCTGAATAATGCAAGTTGTTCAATATTATAAGCCGGCATATGACAGACACGGAAGTTTTTATCCATTCCGGCACCAAATACAATTCCTCCGTTTTTGATAATATGTTCCGCAATGGCCGTAAATGCTCCGCCTGACGTACTCTCGCGGCGGATCCTGTCATTCTTATGCTGTACCATGAAAACACGTCTGTTGTAACTGCACGTCCCAGGTTTTGATTTTACAGAACATACCGATAGACACTTCCCGCAATTTATACAGTTTTTATTAATTATATTCGGATAATAAAATCCCTCGCGGTCGCTTTTCATTGAAAGACATTTTGCCGGGCAGGCACAAACGCAGGCTCCGCAGCCGCTGCAATCAGTTTTATTTATCAGATTTACTACATTATTGCTGCTCATAAATTTGCTCCATTCGTTTCCCCATGTCCGCCGCGTTGTATCCTGAAGCAGTTATCTTATCAGATACATTCTTTCGTCCATACGTTTTAGCCAGTAATATCGATTTTTTTGCCCATTCGTATGCTCCCAAATCAAGCGGCATAGAAACGGCACGGTTTGTAATCATAATCTCGCTCGTTATAGTATCCGAAAACAAGCATGGCAAATCGGCAGTTTGCGCCTCAACGCCTGCAATGGGTAATCCCTCGTGGAAAGAGGGAAATAAAAACAAATCCATTGCCTGATAAAATCGGGCAATGTCGGATCTTGAACCCATGAATTCAATATGTTCCGAAACGCCCTTTTTTATTGCATATTCACGAACACTATCCATTGCATCACCTCTGCCAAAAAACAGTATAATCGTATTTTTTTCTATTTTTATCGCTTCGGATATAATATCAACCATAAAGTAATGATTCTTCTGTGGAATAAAATTTCCTACATGTCCCAGCACTAATTTATTATCCCAATCATACTCTGTTCGCACCTCATTTCGCACCTTATCGTTGTAAGAAAATAAATCAATATCAATACCATTTTTTATTATTTGAATTGTGCTATTGCTTTTAAAATATTTTTCTCCATATAGCCATATAGCTGCTTTATCGGAACAAGCCAGCTTTATATTTGAAATTTTTCTTACAAGCGGTCTGAATAAAAAATGAAAAATATCCGCTATCTTTCCGCCAACCGAAGCAGTGTTGTGTGAATGTGCAATAATTTGCTTAACACCCGCGATATAGCATATTATAAAAGCCATTGGATTAGCGCATGAATTCTTATGAATATGTACTGCATCATATTTTTCTGTTTTTAGAAGCTTATATAGCGACCAACAATACAGCAGAACAGTTTTTTGGGGAGGTAAATAGTGTATTTTAACATTATTTGCTTTAAAAAACGGAATTAATGCACTGTCCGGGTATGTTGTTACAAATTCAAACAATATAACATTTTTGTCTATGTTGTCAAACAAGTTTTTTTGAAAAGAAGCAATCCCACCAATGCTTTTAGTCAAGCTGAGATGCAAAATCTTTTTCCTGTACATTACAACTTACTCCTTGTAATATTTCTTTTTCTATAAAATCATAGCTTTTATTTATAAATGATAATATCTTATCATTTACCGTTTCATACTCAATATCATTCGGGATTATGCCATGTACTTTGACGGGATTATTTATTAACCGGTTTTCAAGCCCTATCATCTGTAAGAATGACTTAATTCGAGAGTTTGTTCCGTGTTTTTGCGATTTAAAACGATTAAACACGAAAAAATTCTTATTAAAAATTGTTGAAAATGCCGTTGCGTGAAACGAATCCGTACAAATATATTCAGCGTTTGAAATCAGTCCCAAAAATTCATTTGGGGAGCAGGAAGCAATCGGATAATCCATATGTTCATCTGATGCAATGTAAGAGTCGTTATGTACTACCCCTAATACAGGAAGCCCTGTAACTGCTGAAAGCTGCTTGACAAATTTGCGACATTCCCTTCCTTCTCCGAGAAAGTATGTAAAAATATATTTTTGACTCGGACAGCACGAGGTATCTGAAAGCATAGTCCATTGATTTTTAGTAAGTAAAAAAACAGGATCGCAAACTATATAAGGGATTTTTCCTGTAAGCTCTTTTACTAAATCACAGCCGCTGCTTTCACGCACTGAAATCGCAGACAAACGATTTAAGAAAAATCTTGCCTTTGATTTATAACATCTATCTAATTGGGCGACACCGAAACTTGTTGCATATGAAACCTTCGGTATATTGTCCGGAACCCAATTCAGTGTGTAATATTCGGGAAATATGTTATCAGGTCTCCACAATTGATCGCTTCCGACCATAACCATATCATAAATGACAGACAAATCACTTAACTGCCTTAGAGAAGATGCGCTTTCGTTTGAAAGATTAAAATTTTTTCGAAAATCATCAAATTTGCGCACACGTTCGCTATACTTGTGTCCAAGATTTTTATAGTTGAGTTTTTGCAACAGCTTCAAATTTATCATGGGAAGTTTTGAAAAAATCAAACCCACATTATGGATATTGTGAAAATAGTATTGTCTTTTTTTAGCAGCAAGGTATGATTTCAAACCTTCAACAGATATAGTATCACATTCGATACCCTTTGTTTTGAAGTATTCCTGCAAAGCATATGCTTGCAGTATGCTTCCGTAATTATTGATAAAATAACATGATACTATTCCTAATTTCATCTGCTAAACTCACCGCCTTTATAAATCAGCAATCATCTTCATCGTCTTATCCGCCGTTATTTTGAAATCAAACTTTTCGGATGATTTTATACATTTTTGCTTAATATCATTTAAGTTTTGACATTGCTTATAAGTCATAATTTCATCTGCAATCAATTCGGGATTTCTGTGCTCTACAAGCTTGCCGCAAATTCCATCTTGTATAATTTCTGAAACAGCACCCACATTTGTTGCCACAACCGGCTTGCCTAAGGCTGCATATTCAGCAAGACACAAGCCGAAACCTTCCCATTTTGAAAACAAAACAGCAACATCAAAAATTGAAATATATTCACATGGATTGTTCACCCAACCGGTGATTGTTGTTTTATCGAAAACATTATTTTTTTTGAGAGCTGTTATAAACTCCTCCGTAAGTTCTCCGTCTCCGACCCAAACAAAGCGTGCATCGGAATGCTTTTTTGCAATACAACCGGCAACATCTGCAAAAAGCAGCGGATCCTTTTGTTCAGACAATCTTGCGGCACAGCCGACAATAAAATCATTTTCTTTATATCCAAGTGCAGTCCTTTCAGCCTTGATTGACTTACATTTATCTAAATCTATACCGTTAAGAATGACCTCAATTTTATTATCTTTACATATTTTATTTTTTAATGCATT
>CAKSGG010000238.1 GCA_934454215.1 uncultured Clostridia bacterium | reverse complement strand
CATTCAGTATGAATAAGGTTTCAAAAGTGTTGGAAGATATGAAGGTTGGAAGAGCGTTTGTGAATAGTATGATTATTTTTGCCGGTTGCTGGTTTGGACAAATTTTCATCGGCGGTATAGCGGGCTACACAATATCTCGCTTGAAGCCGAAAGGTAGCAAACTTTTGTTTCGCCTTATGCTTTGGACTATGATGATGCCTCACACGCTTACAATGGTTCCTATGTTTTTAACATGGATAGATTTTCCGATATTTCATATAAACTTTCAAAACACATATTTTCCGTTTTGGATTGGTGCGATGAGTGATATATTTAATATATTATTGTTTAAGAATTTCTTTGATAAAATTCCGAACTCATACATTGAGTCGGCAAAATTAGATGGTTGTTCAAATATAGGAATATTTACAAAAATCATTGTGCCGTTGAGCATACCGATAATATCTACGGTTACTGTGTTTGTGTTTAACGGCAGTTGGAATAACTTCCTTATGCCATTCCTTCTGCTTAAAGACAAAACTCTTCAACCCGTTGCTGTGCGTCTGTATGCTCTCATAGCAAATTGGACTCAACCGGAACAAATGCTTGCGGCGTTTATTGTAATGATACCGGCGATAATAATTTTTGTATTCTGTTCAAGGCAAATACTAGGAAACAATATGTCTGCCGGTGTTAAGGAGTGATAAAAAGGGCAACTACGGTTGCCCTTTTTAAAGATATTGTAAGTAGGCTTTAAAAGTGTTATAATTAGCACATTGATAATTACAACTTTTGTTTTGGGGTGATTTTTTTTGACAAGAGTTAATATATACCAGACTGAGTATTCTATAAAAAGTATATACCGGGTGCTTAGAGCAACTCATCAGCCGGGTGTATATGACAACACCCAGGTCGGCAGGCATTCGGATTGCTTTGTTTATGTGCTTAAAGGAAAAATTTCATACATCTATGACGACCATATGTTTACGGTGTATGCTGGTGATGTAGCCTATCTTCCAAAAGACGGTAGGTATATGATGCGCGTTTTTGAAAATGACGAATTTATATTTGTTGATTTTGATTTTGAGTGTGATTTGCAGCGAAGTGGTTTTGGTATCAAGTTTAATCACGGCAAAGAATACTTCGATAAGTTGTGGGTTGCTTGGCAAAAATCATCGGTTGCGTGTATGTCGGAGTGCAAATCTTTGCTCTACAAGGTATATGCTGATATAATATACTGCTTTGACAAAAGCGAGTATATTCGCAGATCACTCAAAAAGAAAATAGAAAAATCCGTTGAAGAAATTATTCAAAATTATACTGACTCTGAACTTTCGATAGATAGTATAATCAACAATTCAAAAATAAGTGCCAGTCAGTATCGTAGCTTGTTCGGGAAAATATATAATATGTCGCCGAAACAGTTTGTTCTTAAACTTAGGATTGATTATGCCAAGGAATTGCTCATTCAAACATCAAATAATATGGGAGATATTTCATTGGCTTGTGGATTTACTGATGAATTCTATTTTAGCGCATTATTCAAAAAGAAGTGTGGATGTTCTCCGTCGGAATACAGAAAGCTGCATATGAATGTGCATAAAGATATAAAACGCCGAAATTAAAATAAGTATAACTGCCTTTATTGTATGTTTTAAGTAGTTAATAATAGTGCAACTGAATAAAGCTGAATTTTGAAAACGTCATATACATCAATATGGCGTTTTTTATATTGGAAATATGAAAAAGAGGTTGGAAAACACAAATAAACAGTTTTGTTAATTCAAATTTGTTTATGCTCAGATTATAATAAACTTAAAATAGTATATCAATGCTATTTTGGATATGAACAAGCGCTGAAATGCGAAAAAATCAAAAGGAGTGTTTTTTTATGAACATCGAAGAAAAGGTCTTTCACAGAAATATTAACAATCCGATTATATCACCAAAAGATATTCAGGGGGCTTTTGCAACATTTAATTGTGCACAGACAATGTATAACGGTAAAACGATTTTGTTGTTGCCCGTTCAAGAGATGGGCAATCAGGTACCGTCAATACATTTAGCAGAAAGTGATGACGGAATTAATTTTAAGATCCATGAAGAAGCGTTTATTAAGCGTAGCGAAAATTTTCACGATTTAGATCTTTGGCCGGTAGATCCCAGACTGTCCTATATCCCGGAAGATGATATGTATTATATAATGAGACCTATGAATTCATCCTGGGGATGTATAACAATGCTTATGCGTACTAAAGATTTTAAGAATGTAGAAGAGATGGGTATTGTTTCACTGCCCAATAACCGTGTCCCGTGTTTATTTCAAGGCAAGATAAATGGCAGATATGCAAGACTTGATAGACCTTATGGCGGAGCCGGGAGCACTGCCGGCGGAAATATATGGATTTCATATTCAGATGATCTGATTCATTGGGGCGATTACAGACCGTTTATGAAGCCATATACTAATTGGGCAGCGGATAAAATAGGCCCGACACCTCCGATAAAGACAAAATATGGATGGTTAGAAATATATCATGGCGTTAAATGGTTAAGATATAGCTTGGGTGCAGTGCTGCTTGATCTCGAAGATCCCACTAAGATAATAGGAAAAATGAACAGTCCGATTTTGACACCGAACGAACCATATGAATATATGGGACATACAAATGCCGGTACGGTATTTTCATGCGGTGCGATTGTTGAAGAAGAAAAAGATGAAATCAGGCTTTATTATGGTGCTTCCGATTGTGCGATTGGTCTTGCTACAGCAAAGTTAAGTGAGCTTATCGAAACGATTATGTATGAGGAAGAAAACTGTGAAAATTGGATTTGGCAATAGAGTGAGGTGTGATTGTGAATATATATAAAGATTATTCATATATTTCAGACGAAGTTACGGTACTTAAAAATCCACACAAGGGTTTTTACTACCATTATGTTGACAACGGTTTTACACGCCCGACATACAGAAACGGTATTCAAAGTGATGATGATTTACTTGAATTTCCCGGAATGAATCACTTGTATATACGCTTTGACTGGTCTGATGTAGAAAAAGAAAAAGGCGTGTATGACTGGTCTTGTATAGATGACATCATGAACAAGTGGAAAGGTATGAAGTTTAGCTTTCGCCTTTGTACATATGAAACAGGCTTTTATAATTCCGAGAACGCTGTTCCGAAGTGGCTTACGGAGATAGACGGAACCGGAAAGACATTCCGAAGCTATTTCAATTCCGAGGGAAGATGGCTCGGGGACTCACAGGGAGACGCTGTTATAGAAGTGGACGAAAACACCGTTATAAAGGACTACTTTGAACCATACTATGACAACGAGATCTATCTTGAGGCATTGGATAAATTTATGGTGGAGTTTGCCGCAAAATATGACGGCGATGACAGAGTTGAGTATATAGATGTGGGAACATTCGGCAGATGGGGTGAAGGACATTCGCAGACTACTCCGTACTCGCTTGAAGTTTTGAAAACACATGTGGATTTGCATTTGAAACATTTTCAAAACACACAAATTTTGGTGAATGATGATTTTGTTCGTCATTTGAACGATGTGAATACAGATGAAGCTCTCGAATTGGAAAACTATTGTCTGTTCCATGGAATCGGTATTCGTGATGACGGTATATGCGTTGAAAGGTTTTGTCCCAAGTTCAGATACTCAACATTGGAACAACCCAAAATGCTCAGGCGATACAGCGAGACTGCACCGGTTGATATTGAATTGGAGCACTATAGCCACATAAGGGATGAATTTATGCGTGATGCACTTCCGTATATGGAATCACTTAAAGAATCACATGCAACATACAGCGGATTTCACGGTTATGCCGCTTCGTGGCTTAAAGAGTACAAGCCTATGACAGAATATCTGGCCAATCGCCTGGGATATTGGTATTTTGTAAACGGCGCGGAATTTATGGATGCTCAGTGCGGCTCAAAGTCGCTTTTCAGACTGTATGTGGAGAACAAGGGCTTTGCGCGTGCGTATCACAAATACAGCTTAAAGGTGATGGCGCGCAGCGATACCAATGTGTATGTGTTGAATGACGAGTCGCCGGACAACAGAAAATGGGACGGCGGATGCAGTTATATTGAAAATATAGTTCTTGATTTCGACGGGGTTCCCGCAGGCGAGTATAAACTTACAATAGGAATGTATGAGAATGTGCATCCGATTAAACTTGCTTTGCAGCAACATTTAATGAATAGTGATGGAAGTTATACCATTGATAACATAAAAGTCGAATAACTTTTATCAACAATTTAGGAGGAAAATCATGAAAATTTATGGAGAGACAATACCTAATATACCATGGGAAGCTAAACCAAAAGATTGCAGCGATGTAGTATGGCGTAGTGCAGTCAACCCTGTTATCGATAACAAAAAAGTTTTTATGGCTGACAGGATATACAACAGCGGCGTTGTGCCGTTTAACAGTGGTTTTGCAGGAGTATTTAGGGTTGATGATAAAACAAAAGGACCGCATTTGCGTG
>CAKSGG010000237.1 GCA_934454215.1 uncultured Clostridia bacterium | reverse complement strand
TGTATCATACTTAAGAAGATCAGCAAGCATTGAAGGCTTTGTCAGGTCGTTGATGGCAACAACCTCATAGCCCTCTGCGCCGAACATCTGTCTGAAAGCCAAACGTCCGATACGTCCGAAACCATTGATAGCAACTTTAACTGCCATTTTAAATTCCTCCTAAAAAAATATATATTTTTTCCAAGGATTTACCCGAAAATCCGTTCCGCATAAGCGGCGGCTTTTCATGGGACAACCCATTATCTATATTTTACATCAAAAAGCACAAATATACAAGTATTATTGTTAAATTTTTGATAATTTCTTCTTTTTGCACAAAACCACATAAAAATTAGCGCGAAAACTCTTTCAAACTGTCAGTATGCTAAAAAAAATGTAAAGCACACTTGACATTAATATGATTGTGTGGTATACTGTATGTAAAGTTAACTTTACATTACATATTTAAGGGAGGGGTAAAAATCAAATCGAGAATAACCGAACTCAGAAAAAGTCTCGGACTTACGCAGCAGGAGGCGGCAGACCGTCTGGGCGTGTCGAGACAGACAATTATTTCACTCGAAAACGGCAGATACAATCCCTCGATTCAGCTCGCTTATAAAATTTCAAAATTATTCGGGCGGACTATAGAGGAGGTCTTTATTTTTGATGATGAGGATTTACTATAATCTGCGGAAAGGAAGTATATTATGAATAAATTAAATGCAAGCCTTTTAAAAAATATGATTGCCGCATTAATCGGAGCGGCGCTTTTCATACTCGGAGCGGCAGGAAAAATCGATAACTTTTTCTGCGGTTTCGGAGCGGCGCTGTTTTTTGCGGAGGTTTTTATGCTTTTGCGGTTTGTGCGGTATAAAAACGACGCGGAGTATGCAAGAAAAGTCACCGTAAGGAACACAGACGAAAGAAATCTGTATTTTGCACGCAAGGCGCGCGGCGATGTGTTCAACATTTCCATGGTTGCCGGAGCGGCGGCGATTATTATATTAAGAATTTTAGGGTATAACGAAGCTTCAACAATTGTCGGAACGGTCATGTGCGGTGAGCTGGTTCTGTATTTTGTTTTGTATTACTTCTATATATTAAGGAAATAAAAAGAACGCAAAACGCACCCGGCGGTGTATTAAAATACTCCGGGCGGGTGCGTTTGATGCGCGGTTCAGGGGTAAAAACAGAGTAAAATCCGCATTTTTAGTCTGTGGTTATAACAACCGTATCCGTAGCTGCGTCCCAGGATACGTTAAAACCGATTATATCGGCAAGGTCACGAACCTTAAAATAGTTTGAATCATTGATTGTGTATGCGGTAATGTCCTGCTCCTCGCCGTTTACGAATATAGGCGAGGTGTTTTCGGAAATGTCGAGATTTGACGAGACTTCATCGTCAAGCTCACCGCCCACAATCGTATACTTCATGCCCGTTTCCACCGAAATACCGCCGAGAACGGTACTCCACTGAACATTGAATTTTTTGCTTGTCGACCGCAGAACCATTGCAATGTCGCGGATTTTGTAGTAATTCGAGCCGTTTACCGCATAACCCGAAACGTCAACCGCATTTCCGTTTACCGTAACGCGCGATTTCGACCTTTCGGCAGTCAGCGGATTAAATCCGGCATAGCTGTCAATAAAATTCTTTATAAGCGTTCTGTTGGGATAGCCGTTTGTCATAAAGCTGCGGCTGTACATATCCACATACGGAACTGTCGGATACGGGCTCACGTCAGATTTGTTTATCTTTGTGCATATAAGCGAGGAACCGTCAAATTCAAGCTTGTAATAGCGGATAACCGATGAATAACGCGGTATCTCCTTACCCACGAATATATCGCGCCCCTCCTTCTGATATACGGTTATGTCCGTAAGGCAGTCGCCTATTATATTTCCCGGCACATTTATGTCCGATATGGTGCTGCCGCTTAGCGTAAAGCCTGCGGAAACTCCGCCGTTCATACCCGTGCGCAGCACAAATGCCTCGGGTATTCCGTTTTTGTCAAGGTCGGTAAGAACGACCTCCGAATATGTATTGTCCGTGGATAAAAGCTTCATAAGGCGCGTCACGAACGCATCGCGCCAGCTTTCCGCGGCAAATGTCTGCGGTGCGGCTGCGCAAACCGTGAACATTGCCGCTGTTATCAGCATTAAAAATTTCTTCATATTAACCTCCGATTTGCGGTATAAAAAATTAACATACATATATTATACTAAAAAAAATCGGAAATGTCAAATTCGAGGCAATAAGTGCGGAGTTTAAACGAAAATCCGGAGTTTGCGTTTTTTATGCGCCGGCTTCTGTTGGCGCATTTTTTAATTTGTAAGTATTTACAAAAGCATGAAAGTGTGGTATAATACCCTTTGCCAAATTAATTTAATCTACATAATGAGATTTTAGAATAATTATATATTTTTTTTGCATACTCGTATTGTAGCATTTGTTAAAAATGCGAATTCCAATTATGCGAGTATGATTATCTCATTATGCGTAAATTAGTTTGGCGACTATCGGAGTTTGCGTTTTTTATGCGTCGGCTTCGGTTGGCGCATTTTTTAATTTGTAAGTATTTACAAAAGCATAAAAATGTGTTATAATATTTCTGCCAAATCAGTTTAATATATTAGTGTAAGGTGTATTGTATTTCCATATAAATATACTTATTTGCACATACATTTCTTGGATTTACATAAAAATGCAAATTCCTTTTATTGATGTATGTGCATATACCTCATACTATATAAAACTGGTTTGGCGACTATCGGAGTTTGCGTTTTTTATGCGTCAGCTTCGGTTGGCGCATTTTTTAATTTCGGAGGAAAATAAAATGATTAAACGTAAGCCAAACAAAACCGTTTCGTTGATTTTTGCTTTTGTATTTTTCTGCCTTTGTTCCTGCACCGGACAACAAAGTTCCGTTACCGAAAGCAGTCCGCTCCCCACACAAGCGCAGACCGCATCACCGTCTCCGGCGGCGGTCATAACCGCATCGCCCGCAGTTTCGTTACAGCCGTCATCACCGGCGGCGCAAACTGCCGCCAATGCGAACCCGGAGATATATACATATGTTGTAAACACCAAATCAAATAAATTTCACTATTCTTCATGTGCGGCAGTAACGCAAATGAAAGCTTCAAACAAAGCTTGCCGCCGTTCTACTCGTGAAGATATGATTAAGTCGGGATATTCCCCGTGCGGACGATGCTGTCCGTAATAAAAAACGCAAAAACACACCCGGCAACGGGTGTAGTTTCAAGAGCAGAGGGACTGTTTAAAATAACAGTCCCTTTTTTACATCAAAAAAAACAGACAAAACCGTTTGATTTTGTCTGTTTTTATATGTCCCTATCTGTCGCAGGGACATATAAATCAACACTCAGTGCATCATGTCAACCGCAGAATCTATAATTCCGCCGATATTTCTGAAAACTCCCTCTGTTTTTTTCGCGAGTTTTTTACGCTGGCGGTCGGAAATGGGATCTGTCATCATTGTTACTGCCGCGCCTACCGCAATCCCCGTTGCCATGCCCTTAAAAAATCCTGAATATCCGCTCATTTTATATGTCCTCCTTGCAATTTTAATTCAAAAACATGTTTTCCATTAAGTATTATTCGTCAAAAAAACATAATTAAACCAGTAAAAATATAATAAATAACTAAAATATCGGCAGGCGAGAAAAAAATTAGTAAAAATGCTTGACTTTAAAATCCTAAATGGTATACTATAATTACGGATTTTTATTAACCCGCAAGGTTAAAAAAGGAGTGGAATAATGGCAGATATAAAACCGTTTAAGGGTTATAGATACGACGAGGAAAAAGTCGGGGGATTAAATACGGTTGTGTCACCTCCGTATTATAATATAAAAGCAGCGGAAAAGGAAATGCTCTACAATCTGAGCGAATATAATTCGGTGCGCCTGTTTTCCGGAATGAAAGAGGAAAACGATGATGATACGCATAATAAATTTACACGCGCGGCGCAGTACCTTGACAGCTGGATAGAAAACGGTATACTTGTCCGCGACGAGGAGCCTGCAATATATATGTACGAGCAGACGCTCGAAGTACACGGAATACAGTATCAGAACAGAAGCTTTGTGGCACTTGTGCGGCTTGAGGATTTTTCGGACGGAGTTATAATGCCGTGCGAGGAAATCCGCGAGGTTTCGCGTCAGGACAGATATGAGTTTCTTACGCACACAAACGCGGATATGAGCATGATAAGCTGCCTTTATATGGAGCGTGAAAAGGATTTGTTAAATCTTATGACGGAGCTTAGTGAAGAAAAGCCCGATATGGAGTTTGATTCATATGACAACATTCATCAAAGGCTCTGGAAAATCACATATCAGCCCACAATAGACTACATTGCACAGCGCTTTAAAAATATGCAGCTGTTTATAACGGACGGGCAGACAAGATATGAAACGTGTCTCAAATACAGAGATTACATGCGTGCAAATAACCCCAATCACACCGGAGACGAGCCGTACAACTACACAATG
>CAKSGG010000236.1 GCA_934454215.1 uncultured Clostridia bacterium | reverse complement strand
GTTGGAGTGATATAATGTACTATTTTTTGCTTTGTTTTGCGGCGGTTCTTTATGCTTTGGCGTTTTACTGCAACCGAAATGCCGAGAGAACCTGCAGCGACGGTATTAACACAGCTGCTCTTTTTTCGGCGGTTGTGTGGCTTGAAACGCTTGCGGCATTGTGCGTTGTGATTTTGGGTGTGGGTCAAAGATTTGAATTTTCGTGGTTTTCCTTCATTTGCGCTGTGGCGCAGGGCGCTGTTATGGTCACATTCACATTTCTTAATTTCAAGGCTCTCGGGATTGTCGACCTGGCGAAATATTCGATGTTCACAATGCTCGGCGGTATGCTTGTGCCTTTTTTCTTCGGTATTATTTTCATGGGAGAAAAACTTACTCTCTGGAAAATAATCTGCTGTGTGCTTGTAACCTTTGCACTGTGGTTTGACAGCAAAAGCGGCAAACTCACAAAACGCGCTCTCGGATACCTCATCGGCGTGTTTTTCGTAAACGGGCTGTTCGGCGTTGTAACCACGCTCCACCAAAGGGGCGGTGCCGCCGTGGGAAGCCTTCAGTTCATGGCTCTTCAGTCAGCTGTTATTTTTGTGTGCGCATCGTTGTATCTTTTAATCAAAAGGGCGAAAAAAGGCGCTTCGCTTAATATTGTCAAGAATAAAAAAGCATACGGATTTATGGCCCTTTACGGCGTGATGAACAGTTCCGCCGAGCTTATTCTGCTTTTTGCAATAAAGCATGTTGACGCATCGGTGCAGTACCCGATTATAACCGGCGGAGTTATCGTGTTTTCAACGGTTATCAGTATGCTTATCGGGGAAAATAAAAATAAGGCAAGCCTTATCCCCGTCGGCGTTGCCTTTATCGGACTGCTGTGTTTGGTTTTGTAATAAAGCCAAACTCTATGTGGTCGCATTACGAATATTAAATTTTCTGACTGTAAAGCCAGTCTATAAAGTTGGACAAAAACTCGATTTTTGAGTCGTCCAGCTTTTTTATTTTGTCTGAAAGCGCTGCCGGTTTGTCCTCAGCTGCCTTTGTGTCCACCGCACCGATTAAAAAGTCGTTAGGGGTTGAGCGGAGCGCCGAACATATTCGCATGAGCACATCGATGCTCGGTATCGAGCGTGCAGTTTCGATACTTGAAAGATACTTGTCGCTTAAGTCTGCGGCTTCGTTCACCTGATACTGTTTAAGCCCAAGCTCTTTTCGCCTTTTTGCTATTCTTTTGCCTACTTCCTTGTAATCAACATACATATCTTTTTTCCTCCGCAGTTTTTAGTTTTATTTTATAATATCAACTACAAAATTAAAACCTGCTATAAGCCAAAATTCGACTTGACATACGAAAAAATATGTGTTAAAATAAGAATATCCATTTACAGTAAGAAAAATACGGAGATTTTAGGGGGGATTTCCGATGTGCTGTATGAAATTATATTATTTTACGGAGGAAAAGAATATGAAGTATTGTAACAAATGTGGTCATGAGTTAAATGATGAGGCTGTTGTGTGCACCGCCTGCGGCTGTGCTCAGCCCGGAAAATCTGTTCAGAGCGATAGCGGCGATAGCGCCACCGGATGGGCAGTTCTCGGATTCTTTATTCCGATAGTAGGCTTGATTTTATATCTTGTCTGGAAGGATTCAATGCCGAACAGGTCAGCCGCTGCCGGAAAAGGAGCGCTTATAGGATTTATTCTGGGAATTATCGGTTATATAATACTTGTTGCAATGTTGCCCGGATTGCTTTATTTGTAAAGAGATTATTGGAGGTATAAATGTGATGACAAATGAAAGAAAAGTAGCGATAATTTCTGCTATAGGCTTTTTTGCAGCAGCGATCCATGAGTTTTCGTATTGGCGGCTTAAGGCGAATATAATTGAATCAATATCATTTGATATTTTTAATATTAGATTTTATATTGCGCCTGTATTTTTTGTAATAGTAGCAATTCTTCTTTTAGTTAATAAAAATGATAAGCCAATTTATATTACATCACTTATATATGCGTTTGTATTGGCGTACAATAAATATGCCAATATGAGCATCTTAAAAGATATGTTGCAGGAGAACACCGGTGATGGTATAACGAGAAAGGCTTTAATAAAACAAACCAATTGTGATAAAATTGTAATGGCAGCAGCCGTTATATTATTAATTTTGATTGTCTTAGTTTTTATATCGATGTATAAACATATGAAAATAGTAAGTTTGATTGTAAAATATACTTGGTTTTTGCCAGCTGCTTTTCAAATGCTTAACTTACTTTTGTTAAGCCGAACTGTGTTTAATGCGGTTTATGTAATTGTTTTGTTAAGTTCCGGGTTATGGCTTAAAATTAAAGAGGAGAATTACATAAAGCTAAGTCATCCTGCACTTGAAAGTTCGGAACTTATACAATAGACAGAATTATTGATGATTAATTAGATTTGGAGGATGCCTATGAAAAAGTTTTTAAAAATATTTATACCTATCGTGCTTGTGATATCAGTTTGTATGTTTCTTTGTTCGTGCGAAAACAGCAAAGATGAAAATAGCAAATCGGCGCAAGAGGAACAAGAGAAAGAGGTGATTATTGAGACAAAGCAAGATGCTATTGATTATGTTATGGATACACCTGAATTTTATGACAATAGGGAAATGAAATCTTGTGATGATTGTTCTGTTAAAGAAAGATTAATAGAAGATTGTCGTTTTGTTAGTTACTATGAACCGGAGATAACAGCATGCGAAGTAGAAAACGAATATAATCGTGGTTATTTAGTTATTATTAAAGGCAAGATTTCAGGCTATGTCGATGAATATGAAACTGACTTTCGAACAATGAAATTTGCAATACCTGCAGCGATTGTAAAAGAAGATTGGAGTGTAAAAATAGAAAAGATACGCATTTGTGACGAGAATGAATACTTCTCTGATGACGAAGTTAAAAAGGATGGATATAAACTAGTGGTTAAATATTTTTCGGGGAGTAAATGATAATGAATTTTACAAAAGAAGAGAAAATAGCTGCATTTGACAAAATTGAAACAGAGGTTTTCAATACCAATTTTGCAAATTTGACAAAGCAAAGAATCGAAACGCTGCTATTTTCAATCTATCTGGATAAGCTCATTGACAGCGGCGAAAAATTTGATGATTACACATTGGGAGAACAATTGGGAATAACCCAAGGAAGAGTGCGTACATTAAAAGAACGCAAGCAGTTGCTTTTTCCAAAGAAAGGATATAACTGGAAGGAGAATTTTTTGCAGTATCTTGAATATTCCCGTGTGTCCGAAAACCAGATTAAGGTCAATATTCCGGATGTGAATGTTATAAAAGATTTAAGACATTTTCTTGAGGAACATAACTTGTTTGATAATTATCAGCTTAATCCAAAAGTATTTTCGTGTGATATTGATGTTTTCATTTCTCTTTGCAAATATCTCAATGATAATGAAGCTAAGGATTACAAGCCGGTTTTGGATGAATTAATAACAAAGTATAACGATGAAATTTCTAAGAGTTTTTTCGAATTAATCAAAAGCGGTAATTATAATGCTGCCGTTAAGTTATGTATAAATAGATCGCTTGCGGATATTGCAGAATTATTGGTCAGTCAAATTCCGATAATCGGCACTTTTGGTGGCAAAGCTGTAAAAACCATTATCAATGCAAACTTAAAAAATCAATAACCCCAAAACAACAGCTCTCACGGGCTGTTGTTTTGGGGTTATGCAAAAACTTTTTTACGGAAGATACAAAGCAATTCAGGAAATTTACTGCATAAAAATTTTTGTTATTCAATCCCGACTGCAACGGGTTTTCGTTTTTCGTAGTAAAAATACTCTTGAAAACCGATTTCACGCAGGATGGAAATTGCTTCTTTTATGCCTCCGGTGACAAATTCCGGCTTGTGAGCGTCGCTCCCCAGCGTGACGAGCCGACCGCTCATATCAAAATACTTTTTGAGAATATCACGGTTTGGCATAAATTCGCCCCAGTTTGTCATAAGACCGGAGGTGTTGATTTCGATTGCTTTCTGCCTTGCCACGGCGGTTTCGAGAACTGCCTCGATTTTGTTCATATAATTTTCGGGTCTGTATTTATACCTTTCCGCAAGGCCGTTTATATATCTGAACGGAAAGGTTATATGCGCCAATGAGTCGTAATCGAGCTTTTCTGCGGATAACACAAGATTATCGTAATATCTTGTGAGAAAGGCGCTTAAAATTTCGTCGTCCGCATTTTTGAAAAAGTTAAAATCTCCTCTTTGGAATTTGTCCGTTACCGTCCTCATTGTTGCATAAGCGTGACAGGAGCAGAGTATAAAATCAAAATCCTCCGACCTTGCCGCCTCCTTCGACAGTTCAATATTCGTGAAACCGTCGCCGAGTTCCATGCCGCTCATAACCTTGATTTCAAAATCGCCGTGCGTGCTTTTAACAGAGTTTTTAATATGCTCCATATCCGAAAGACTGCTGATTTTATGCATATCGCAGTGGTCGGTAACCGTTATTCCGGAGGCACCACGCATCTTTGCAA
>CAKSGG010000235.1 GCA_934454215.1 uncultured Clostridia bacterium | reverse complement strand
TTCCATATCTTGCCTCAAGCATTTCCATATCAACCTGTGCGAGCACCTCTTCATCACTGTAAATATAGTGGCAGTTTTCGGCACAGACAAGCATACCACGAAGAGTGCTAAATGTGATTTCTTCAAGATGGGTATCCTTCAGTTCCATTTCAATCGCCTTAAGATATCTGTAGATCAGTTTAGATACATCAGCATAATTCTTAACGATGACGCCAATAATTGCGGTATCTACAGAAGCATCGGTAACAAATGCATATGCTTTACGCTGCTGACGCTGATTGAAGGACTCTGTCTTTATCAAGATTTTTCTTGCCATCTCACGCTCACGCATTTTTCTTAAATCATAATTTTCTTCAGACTTCTTTTTGGAAACTAACTCTTCACAAAATCCTTCAAATTTATAAAACTGCATGCTTTGCACCTCCGAATTCTTTTCTTTACGGTTAAATTATACCGGGAGTAATGCACCTGTTTTGGTACTCTGCAATTTCAATAAAATATAAGTACCTTTCCAAAAAACAGCAAAAAGAAAAGCTGATCCTACTCCTTCAGAGATTAAGATCAGCTAACTCAACTTACATACGACAGTGCACCAAGCAACGTGTCCGTATTATCATGCCAATGGTTGCCTTCCTCCAGATAGTCATCTCCTGTTGAAATAAGCATTTCTGCAAGTTCAGGAACAGAAAACTTTGCTTTCAGTACATCTTTCATAATTTCAACTGAAAGTTTATCCCAACCGGCAGGAAGATTAGGCTCATTTTTGCCCATACGCTTTGCAACAACAGGGTTCTTGATAAGAGTATATTTCACTTTTTCATCTTCATTCTCACATTTTTGTGCCTGAAAAGCAGCCTCTGCATTATGATATGTTAGCCCTTTATACTCAATCGGATGCTGGTAAAAATTTGATAAAAAGCGATAGTTTCCTCTAAAAAATGATATTTTCTGCATTTTTTCACACTCCTTGTTTTTTGATTTTTTTCTAATTGTTATTATAAAGGATGTTATGCACCAAAATCAGAACGTCACTATGTAAATTACCGTTAATCCTTTAATTAAATCAATTCCTTCCTTAACTGTCTGTTTTTCACCACTATGCCTATATTGATTACAAAGCGCTTAATCCCAATATCAAAATAAAGTATTCTTCTTTTCTTCTAATAATCAGAAAATCGGCGCTTCCCGGAGCATCAACGTTGCTGCAACGTGTTTGCCGAATATTCTCCGGTATCGTATACACTTTATGCAATGAAAAAGCAACTACCGGAAGTATTCGTTTTTAGTATAGTAAATGCACTGCAGTAATTCCCATTTGTCTACCGATGAGCCGAAATCAAGCGTATGTGCACAAAAATTATGTTTATTTTTAAAAATCTCTTTAACCTGCTTATTGTACACTGCTCAATTCTCCTAAAGTTATACGGTTATTCTTGCAACCTTTCCCCAAGGAGGATTAACCTTATCGTTATTAAGTAACCACAAGACCGGAATTCCACCTGCAAGTTTTTCTTTTGGAAACGGAGCAAAGCCATCCGTTAAAATGATAATAACGGCAGGAAATTTATCCCACATATGTTTTTGGACATATTCAAATATAATCTGAAAGTCCGTTCCGCCGCCTCCGATCGGTTTGATGATTTTGAATTCAGATTCATTTGTAAAGTGTTTAGGCTCAACAATCGCCGCATCAAAAAATCCAAGCCAGCCTTTGAGCTTACCGTCAAACTGATCGATGGCTCCTTTTATTTCGGAATATGCAGCCGTTATCATATCGTCTGACATGGATGCCGAGGTATCTATCATAAACAGAATATCTTCTAGCAAATCATCTTTATCATTAAATTCCGGAAGAAAGAACGGGCTTTCATCAAATCTTCTGTCCGGAGGCATAAAAGAGTAATCTACAATTTCTTCCTGAATAAAATCATTCAGTATCATTCGCCAATCTGTCTGCGGTTTTTTCAATTCTTTAAAAAGGCGCTCGGCACATAGAGGCAAGAGTCCTCTTTTATTAGACGGATCCCTTATTGAAACGGCCTCGCAAGCATCTTCAAACCTTTTTACCCATACATCACGCAGTGTTTCATCTTCTTCGTCTATGCCCCAGCGGGTGTGATCATCCCATACTGCTTCTTCGTTCTTATTTTTTGCTTGTTTTTTCTTTACGCAACCTACTGCATTGCTTTTTTCATTTCCGTCTCGGTCGTCATCGCCACTGTATTCACAAAATGTCGTTTTGGGTTTTCTGTTTGAAGGCGAAGGCGGAAGCATCCCGTATACCTCTTCAGCAGTATATTCATATCCCTCTTTACCGTTCGGTGCAAGATGTAGGGACTCACCATATTTCTTCAATGTTATGGCTTTTAAATTCATGCTTTCAGACATGAGTATATTTGAATTGACCACAATATCACAAGCTATGTTAAACCGCTCGTTATCTCTGTCTCCTTGCCTCAAACAGTGCTGCAAAACAACGTGTAGTATCTCATGCATCATAACAAAGTCCAACTCTGAATCGCTAAGTTCGTCAAGAAATTTCGGACCGAAGAAAATTCTGTGCCCGTCTGTTGCAGCCGTTTCGCAATTTTCATCAATCGAATAAACCATGTGCATCAAAAGCAGTCCGTAAAAGCCGTTATTACACAAAATTCGCATACGTGACAGCAAAAGACGCTTCATATATTCTTTTTTCTTTTCATTTGACAGAACCATTTATCAAGCTCCCTTTACTCTGAAGCCATTTTGTAAACTCCGGAATTGACATTAATCGCTTCTTGTAGTTCTTATCAATGTACATATAGTCTTTCATTAACAGCGCCCCAAAATCGGGGGGCATTTTTTCTGCATACCTGATCGAATTCGCAATTCTGCTCATTTCATCCTTGTGACTTCTTGCATAAACCGTCATGGACGCCGTTAAAGCATACATAGCATCCGTGTTCTGCGGTATCGAGGGCATTTTCCCATCAAAAATATCTTCAATCGTCGGAAGATTTTTATAAACCTTGGCCCATGTTCTGAATTCAACGGCTGCGCCGTTTCCGACAATACCTGCAATCAACGAGTACATATTGCCGATGTCATCATCTATTCCGTTCAATATGTTACTCACCATTTCCCATGCACGCGGTGTTGGGAACGCAAGATCATCACTTGCAAAATCAAAGCCCATTAGATAATTCTGCCTGAAAGAGAGAAAACCTATTACTTTATCATTCACTCCTGATGAGATTGCCCACTGCTTCCACGAATTGAAACTCCCCTCAACTTCAATGTGCATAAGTCTGTTGGCAAGAGCCTTCGGCATCTTGAAAGCTACCGATTTGTCGGTGGTGCGGTTGCCTGCGGCAATTACAATGCAGTTATCGGGCAATTTATGCTCTCCAACCATACGATCAAGCGTAATCTGATACGCCGCCGCTTGAACTGATTGAGGAGCTGCGGAAATTTCATCCAAAAACAGTATATTTACAACCTCATCACTCGGGTTCATCTGAAAGATTTGCGGCTTTAGCCAAATGGCAAGTGTTTTATCCTTATTGGAAGTCGGAATGCCTCGCAAATCAATTGGATTAAACAAAAGCAAACGTACATCTGTTACTTCCACAGCCTTTCCGGTGTTTGATTCAATTTCTTTTGCTATCTGCCTTACAGCCTGAGATTTTCCGACACCCGGAGGACCCCAAAGCATAACAGACGGCATTGTTTTTACAGGAAGTCTGTTTTTAATCACAGCGCTATAGGCCTGCGACAGTTTACCCACCATTTTCCCGACATTCATTAAAGGAATATTTGTCAGTTTTACATCACTCATTTTTTGTCAACCCCGAGTTTCTTATCAATTCTTTCACCTTCTGCTCTGTACTTCTCAATTTGCTCGCTGTAATTTTCGCCCTTTGACAGTTCTGCCTTAATTTCAATTTCTCTTACTTTTAGTTTAGATAATCCGATTTTCAGCTTTTCAAGATGATCATCCAGCATATCAAGATAATTATCAATACGTACAAGATTTCCGATTTCAGCGTCACCGAGTTCAACATAATATTTACCCTGTCGGGTAAGCCAAACATACGGTTTCTCGTGTGTCATATTTGCAGGAAGCACAATATCAAACCCCCTGTAAGTCATAAGCTTTTTCTCTCTTGTTTCAAGAGTATAACTCTTGACAGCCGAGGTTATATACTTGCGCAGAGCTTTACGCTTTTCTGCCGCATTTTTCTTTAAGCGATTATCCGTTACCTTCAGATTTTCCGCCTTCCAAACCTTATAATAGGAAAGATCTTCTTCACAGTTATGTATCAGTTCTCTTTGATGTTCGATCTTCCTCGGAAGTTCCATAAGTTCTTTTTCCATTCGTATTTTTGAAGCAACGAGCTTACGCTGCAAGGTAAGGTATCTTGTCAATTCGTTGGCGACTTCTACTCTCTTTTTAACAAGCGGATTTCCGACAGCCAAAGCTTTGACCTCTGCGTAATCCAGTACTGTGTCCTCAATGTCAGCGCCACTTCGTGCAGTAAGCGATCCGGAAAGCAGACCCGAGATAAAGCGCTGTTTTGTTTCAAGC
>CAKSGG010000234.1 GCA_934454215.1 uncultured Clostridia bacterium | reverse complement strand
TTATATTCCAAGCCGTTCATCGAAACGGTAAGAATTTTTTTACTTTCGTCAAGCGATATTGTGCGCTCCGTTTTTCCGCCGTTTACCTTTACGGCGTTTTCTATATTGTCTGCTTTTATCGGTTTATTAAATACGAATTTAACCTCCGTATCAAGCGGCATTGCCGACGTATCTTCAGGCATAACCTCCGAAACCTTTAAGCACTCGGGACGGCTTATTTTCAAATCGTCCATAGCCGCTTCATATTCGGTGGAATTATCGCAATAGAACGAATATCCCGTCATTCCCGTTACATCTACTTTAGCATTTTTCGCGGTGCTGTAGAACTGTGCATTTTCTTTTACAAGCTTACCGTCCAAAAATACACTGTATGTATCATCAACCGTATTCATGACGATATTATATGTATGCCATTCTTTATCGGCAGCGTTGCTTAATACGCTTAATTGCTGATATGCCTCTGTTGCGTCCGAGAACCACAATCTGCCGTTTGCATCTACGCTTATTTTTATTATTTCGCCCGTTTCCTCTTTGCCGTCTTTAATGAATGTTCCGTTTACTGTCCCCAAATGCTGTGTATCTCCGCTGCATGAATCTATTTTCATTCTGAAACTGTAGCTTATAACAGGCTCTTTCACGGGGACACTTAATCTGGGATTGTAATTTAATGTATTCTTTGCTTTGACTAACGAAAGATATTTATTTCCGCCAGCGGCTTTTACATTAAAATCAGCAGACGCCGGTGCATTCCAGAGAAAATCACCGTTTTTCAAATTGGCATATTCCGCACCGTCCGAAATTGTATATCCCTCAAAATCTTCAAAGTATATATCCTCGGGATTTTTCGAGCTTGTTGTAAATGTAAATGATTTTTTTCCGCTTATTGAATATCCGTTTGTATCCTTTAAACCATTCTTTATAACAACCGTATACTGCGTGCTTTTTTGCAGCTTATTTTTAAATGAAAGAGTAAGCGTCTTATTGTCTGCCGACAGACTGCTCGTAAACTCTTCCGATAACACGTCTATATTTCCGTCTATTGTATTCGGATTTATCGGCTGAGTAAAGCTTATAACAACATCGGAATCAATGCTTACGTTTGAAGCTTCATCTGACGGAGATATGCTTTCAACAGTTGTTTTAACTATCTCGGGCGGAAGATTTCCGTCACATACCGCCATAAATGTCATGTCTTTCAAATACAAATGTCCCTGACTTGACGGAGTTTTAGCAGCATTAAATGTTATGTGATTTAAACCTGACATTTCGGGGTCGCAGTTTACCGAAAGATTTTTCCATTCGTCTTTCGTATCGTCGTTTATATAAATGTTAAACGTTGCTTTATGGGTATTTTCATTCAGGTCAACAACATATTTTATTTTTATCCAGCCGTTTTCGTCCTCAAGGTCGGCTACCCTACCCAACGCTATTCCCTGCCAGTTTCCGTAATTGGTGTAAAGCGTTCCGTTCTCAACATAGCTTTTCAATACGGAATTATTTATTTTACTTCCGTTTAAATCTCTTGCAAAAATTTCGCCCAAATCAATAAATGTATTATATTCATCGCATTTCACATTATATTCAACAAGATAATTCTGAGCATTTTGCGGGAGCAGATACGGCTCCTGATACAGTCTTACCGTTGCACTCGGAGACCAGCCCGCCGCATTTGTATCTCTTGTAAAAACATACATACCGTCTTTAATCTCGGGTGTGACTTGGTTTGCATTGGCAGCGTCATAATGTACCGTTTCTCCGCCCGTAAAATCAAGCTTATATGTAACGTCCTCCGCCTGCGGTTCTGCCGTCGGAGTTGCCGTTGGCTCTGCCGTAGCCGTCGGCTGAGGAGTATTATCCGCATAAGAATATACGTTTATATAATCAATATATAACTTTGACTCAATTGCATTATTTTTTGATTCAAATATTATATTTCTGATTGAGGCAATATCGTCTGCGCCCCACGGACGTACATTTTCAACAACAGGAGTATCGCTGTCATTTACATAAAAGCTTACGCCTGCCTTCTTTTCTCCGTTACCGTCTCTGTTAATAACCATTTTTATTTTTGTCCAGCCGTCTGCGTCGTTTGTTTCTTCAAACTTTGCTATTTTATGGTATTCATAGTCATTTGTATAATCATTCGTACCTGCCTGCGCATCTTTTTTTCTTGCGTCAATTCCGAGCGTGCCGTTATTTACATAAACATTTAACGCATTGTATACAGCAGTATCATCGGATTTTAATATGTGCATTTTTGCAATACCGTTGTATGCGCTGTAATCATCGGATTTTATTCTGAAATCCACCTCATAATTATCATTTTGACTCAATTTGAAATTTGCCACAGGCAATGTTACGGACGGTGCCCAAGTCGCTGTCTTTGCCTCAACGGGAAATACAAGCGCTCCGTCACTTATATAAGGGCTTGCTAAGTCCTCCGACGGATAACTCTTCCCTATTCCGTAGTTCTGAAATGTTTTTGAGCTGTCGTTAAAATCAATTTCAATTTTATCAACAGTGTTGTCCTCGGCGAATACAAGTCCCGAAAACGCTGTAATACTCAAGGCTGCCGCTGAAATTAAAGAAATAATTTTCTTGTTCATTATTTTTTCTCCTTTTATTATTTATTCATAAACTCTTCAAGCTGTTTACTAACCTCTGTAAGTATATCTTTTATGCCTGCCTCTTCATAACGCTTTATCATTTCGTCCCAGATTGTATTATAATCCCTTGAACCGTTTGTTAAAGCCTTGTATTCGTCATTGAGAGCCGTAACCTGCGCTATCTGTGCCGATACGGGGTCGGAATTAAAATACATTCCCTGAACAGGCGATTTTTTACATTCCTCATTCAGACGTTTTGTTTCTTCCCATACATCGTCCGATTCATTTTCAAGCAGCAAGGCGTTAAACTGATTACCGAATTTCCATGCCGCATTCGGAGCATAGCCCGAATTTTGAATAAGCTTTATCTTACCGTCGGCATTTTTTTCATAGTGCTTTCCCTCTATTCCAAAGCATATAAGATTATAAAAATCCTTGTCCGTATTCAGCAGAGATATAAGCTTTATTGCCTTTTCTTTATTCTTGCTGTTTACATTAACTCCAAGCATTGTGTCCTGTGAGGCACGGTTTTTCATATATGAATCACCTACAAGAACCGCCATATATTCCTTTCCGTAAGAATTCATTACCTGCGCTTCAGCGCCCGGTTTCCACCTTGCCGAATATATCGCATATCTGTTAGCCGCCAAATCCGTGCTGTCATCCGTTACCGACGCAACGTCCTCTCTTATGTAGCCTTTCTGATACCATTCACGCAGCTTTTTTACGCCCTCCTTATATTCGGGGGTTTCCACCTGCCACTGTGCATTTTTATAATCACCGTCCGTAGGAATAACTATTCCGCCGCCTATTTCCTCATAATTATTCAAAAGCCACATTGCAACGCCGTAATTTGTTCTGTACGGATATATTCCGTTTTCGCCATTCTTGATTTGCTCCATAAGCGGTTCAAGCTCTTCGGGACTGTCAATTTTTGTTTTTGTCCACCCGTATTTATCCGCCAAATCCTTTTGAACAAAATATGCGTACTGGTTAAATACCACTTGTTCGTTCGGTACGGCATATATTTCTCCGTCTGCCTCTGCGTCCTGCCACATATAATCGGAAACAGCGTCTTTTAATTCGGGAGCATTTTTTTCTATAAGCTCCGTAAGAGGCGCAAGAGCCTCGTTCTTTATTGCATTGTCATAAGTGCTTAAATACCCTACAAACGCAACATCGTACGTATCGTCTCGGGACGCCATTTTCATGTTCATTTTTTCATTATAAGCACCGTTGTCTATAAACTGCAAGTCAAGCCCCGCACCGATTTTCTCTTTTGTAATCTCATTCGCCTTTTCCATAACGGACGCAATATCCGTTTGAGCGTCTCCCGGAATAAGCATTGTGAGCGTTGTATTCTCATCTCCTTTCTTTCCGCCGCATGAAGTAACCCCCATGCAGACAGCCGCCGCACAAATCAGCGCCGCTCCTCTTTTTTGTTTTTTGTTTAACATATTATTAACTCCTTTCAGAATTTTAATTTTTAACCCTTTACGGAACCCAACGTCAGTCCCTTTACAAAGTACTTCTGGAAAAACGGGAATACAACCAATGCAGGACCCGCCACAACTACCGCCATTGCCATTCTCGCCGATTCGGCAGGTAAATCTTTTGCCGAAACAACCTCGTTTGCAATGTTCTGATTTTCCTGCAAAATCTTTATATTGTTCATGATTCTCTGTAATAAATACTGTAAGCTTATAAGACTCTGCTTGTCTATATACAGCATTGACGTATACCAATCGTTCCATTTTGACAAGAACGTAAGAAGCGCAACCGTCGCAAGACACGGCTTTGAAAGCGGTAATATTATTGTTGCGAAAATTCTAAGCTCGCTCGCACCGTCTATATATGCCGACTCTATTATCGGTTCGGGTATTCCCTGAAAAAATGTTCTTATCATAAATACGTGCCATACGTTTACTGCGCTCGGAAGTATGTATACCCATATTGTATTATC
>CAKSGG010000233.1 GCA_934454215.1 uncultured Clostridia bacterium | reverse complement strand
GTATTATATACAATTTTGGCGTATATACAATCCTTGCCGCCGTTTTTGTTGTTATATACAATACATTCCTTTATCGCATCGCACTGCGACAGCAGCATTTCTATTTCCTCGGGGAAAACATTCTTTCCGTTTGCCAGAACTATAACGTTTTTCTTTCTTCCCGTTATGTACAAATATCCGTCCTTATCAAAGTAACCCATATCTCCCGTACAGAAATATCCGTCCTTGAAAACTTTCTTTGTGTTTTCCTCATCCTTGTAGTAGCCAAGCATAACATTATCGCCCTTAGCCAAAATTTCACCTATTCCATCGCTGTCAGGCTTATCAATCTTAACCTCAACACCCGGCATTGGCTTACCGACGCTTGCTTTTCTCATATATTTTTCGTTTTCCGCAGAAATACACGGCGACGTTTCCGTCAGACCATAGCCCTGAACTGTCAGAACTCCGATACCGTTAAACCACTTTAAAACCTCATAGTCGGCTGCGGCAGCGCCTATAATTATCATTCGCAGACCGCCCATTCCGTCAATAATTTCCTTAAAAATTTTTCTTCTTATATCAATCCCGATTTTTCTTAAAAACCCTGTCAGCTTTATTGCCTTTTCAACCTTTTCGAGCTGACCTCTCGCTTTAAGCTTTTTAAGCACAATATCCCTCATGCTTTCAGCAATTCTCGGAACAACAACAAGTAATGTAACATTATATTCTTTCAGAGCCTTAGCAATTCTTAAGCCCTCGCAAAATACGTTACATATTCCGTGAGAAATAAATATAATCATCTCTGTCATCCCGAATGTATGATGAAATGGCAAAATAGCCAAATTGACATCTGTCGGATAAAATTTTTCACATAATGTCATCTGATATATGTTCGACAATATATTGTCCTGCGAAAGCATAACCGCTTTCGATTTTGAAGTTGTTCCCGATGTAAACAGCAAGATTGACATATCCTTTGGCTTAAGCACAATTTTATCATATTCGCCGTCATTGTCGAGAGCCGCTCCCTCACGCATAATATTTTCAAATTCTTCAGAGTCCATGCAAATCCTTGTAAGACCATCATGGTTCGGTACAATGTCCTCCATTTCGCTTGAATAAAAAATAATATCCGCTTCTGCTCTTGAAAGCTGTTCAGCAATTTCGTCTTTAAAAAGACCCTTATCGAGAGGAACAATGACGCCGCCCGCACAAAGCACCGATAAACATACAAGCATCCAGCCATAGCTGTTCTGACCTATAACCGCAATGCGCTTATCATTCCAGTTATGCTTCAGCATATATTTACCTAAAGCTCTTGTTTCCTCTCTGAATCTTTTATATTTTATATAATCATATTCTTTTCCATGCTTTACTATAAAAGCATTTCTGTCGGAATATTCACTTGCCGAAAAGTCGATAAGTTCGCGAAAATCCTTAAATCTCTGCATAAGCTTCACCCCGTGATATATTTGATATAATACAACTGTCTATGCTATGTAGTATTATATACTATATTACCACATTTATTTCATTATGTCAATACTTTCTGCGTTTTTTTTGCTTTCGGAATAATCTACACTTTCAATGATTTTCACCATATCGCTTTTTTCGATTCCGTTTGAGCTGTCAATTGAATATGAGTTTTCATCGTTCCAAACCGCATTATAATACGAATCGCCGCTGCTCTTTACCGTAACATCATTTCCGTTTATATTCTCTGTTGAAACAGTTTCATATTCCTCATAATTTCCGCTTATATCCCGTTCTTCTCCCGAATCGTTCTTTTCGGTACGATAGGTAATCTCATCATCGGGTGCCGTATAAGACATCTGAACCGTATTGCCTGCTGTTACGCCCATGCTTTCAAGCTCGTATCCGTCAGGCATATAATGAGGAGTTTTCACCGGATAACCCACGATATTTTCAATATCCTCCACACTGCTTATTTTCGGCTCTGCGACCGAACGAAGCATATATCCGCCCGAATAATCGGCAGCCGCTCCGCCGGCTTTGCTTACGGCAGTTTCCGGGCTTGCCGCAAAAGCTGCCTGTTCGGGCTGCTCCGACTGCAAAACGACCTCCGTATTTTCGTTCGGCAAAGAAGTCTTTACGACCTCCGTCTGCCCCGTTACAGGTTCAGCAACAGCGCTGCTTTGGGTATAGATTGCTCTGCCTCTGTTATTGACAGTCGGCACAGCCTTGCTTGAATTGCTTGACTTGTTATTTTTTACGCTTTTCTCAACCGCACTGCTTTTCTGAACCGTATTTTCCCGCATTTCGGCTTGCTTAGGCGCATCGGCTGTTTTCTCAACAGCTTTCGGCGTTTCGGTGACAACAGGCTCAGCCGTTGCTTTCGGCGCTGTTGTAGCCGATACCGTCTGAAAATCCCGTGTATTTATGTAATTCTCACTTGTCGAAACGGCATAAAGGCACAGTGCAAGACAAGCGGCATAACCCATGCCGTATCTCAAATATACGAATCCGGAGCGCTTTGACTTTGGTTTGTCTGCCGTATTGTGCAAAACGGCATTATTTATGATTTTTGCTTTCAGTTCGTCCGAAACAACGATTTTATCCATTGCTTCTCTATATTTCTCACTCAAAATCATATTCCTCCTTTAACAAATCTTTAAGCTTACCTCTTGCCCTATGCAGGAGCGACCGCACCGTTGTATCTGTTTTACCGAGCATTTTTGATATTTCAAGCGTCGAATACCCCTCATAATAAAACATATATACCGCTATTCTGTACTTTTCGGGCAGTGACATAACCGCCTGCAATACATTCGACCCCGTATTATATGTATCATAGCTTGCAATTTCTCCAACGTCGTCAATTGAGCATTTGTTTTTATTCCAAAACATTTTCAATTTATTTTTACAGATATTTGCGGTCACTCTCGCAATCCAATATTTTTCATGTTCCTCATCATTGAATTCGGGCTTTTTATCCATGATTCGCAAAAATACGTCCTGAACTGCGTCCTCGGCATCCGCTTGGTTTTGCAGATAGGTATAAGAAATCCTTAAAACCATATTACCGTATTTGTCGACCAATTCACCGACATAATCCTGTGTAATCTCCAAGCAAACACCCCCGTCAGACGGCAGCCCGTCTGTTAAATTAAATCAGAAACGCACGTCCTCAACGCTTGAAATAATTTTTTTCATTTCAGCCTCTGAAAGCTCTTTATCGCTCATAATTGAATATGACATACCGTCGCTCGTCCATGTTGCTCCCGTAATATTTTCATTACCTCGCATTGTGACATCCGTTCCGTTTACATTTACCGTTTTCGTGTTTTTATAGATATTATAATCACCGCTTATATTATCCGTTCCCTCAGCCATTCTGTAAAGAATTTCATCATCTCCGTTTTTGAAGAAAATCTGGATAAAATCATCGCTTGCCGTTGATATGTCAGCCAATCCGTAGCCCGACGGAAGATATGACGGCATTTTAACGCCGAACGATACCGCTTTTGCTCCGTCTGCCATTTTTTTATGCTCCGTAAACGGATTCGGAATCTGAGCCTTTTCTTCCTTTATCGAAACCATGCCGTTATCAACCTTGACAGCATTGCTGTCACAGTATAAAATTCCGAACATATCGGCAGGAACGAATGTTGTTCCGTCTTTTAACTCAGGCGCTGCGCCGAGCGTTGTCGGTGCTGACATTCCTATTGCTGTCGAAGAAGCCATATAATAATTATCTGTTCCGATGTACAGCTCTGTATTTACTTCTCCGTTGTCAAGCTTAACGCCTTTGTTTTCTGCGTCCCATTCAACCTTGAATCCGAGTTTTTCCGCAACCCTGCGAAGAGGAATCATAATCTTATCATTTAGGATATAAGCCTCATTCGCACCCAAATCCAATTTTTCATCGTTTACCGTTACCGAATATTTCTGCGGCGCCGGTGCTATAACCATCGATTCCTCCGCAAAAGCTCCCATAAAGCTTGACGTTGCCAATACTCCGCAAATTGACATAATACCTATAAACTTTTTCATAATACATTACTCCTTTTATCTTATACATTTTTACTGTTTAAATAGTATTTTCAAGGCCTTCATATATAAAACAAACAATAAAAGGAAAATGTTGCACTATTTTAAAATTTTTTTATTTTGCCGTAAAAATATATTCCGTCACCGAATCGAATTTCTCGCCTTTTCTTAAAATCGGATTCGGGTAATGCGAATGTGCCATTGAATTTGGGAAATACTGCGTTTCAAGGCAGAAACCGCAGTGCTTGCCGTATTTTGCGCCGTTCTTGTAATTGCCCTCGTCAAGGCAGTTCGCCGTATAAAGCTGTACTGCGGGCAAGTCCGACTTAACCTCCATTGCAATTCCCGTTTCAAGACCGACTGCATTTGCAAAAGTTCTGAAACCTCTGCCCTCGATTATCATATTATGGTCATAGCCGCCGAACATTTTGTTCTGCTCATAGTCCGAATCTATATCCTGTCCGATTGATTTAGGCTCTCTGAAATCGAACGGAGTTCCCTCAACGCTCCAAACCTCGCCCGTCGGCATACACTCGTCCGTATTCGGCGTAAAGAACGATGCGTTCATCTGTAAAACCTGATTGCGCACCGTACCCGAAGCATGAC
>CAKSGG010000232.1 GCA_934454215.1 uncultured Clostridia bacterium | reverse complement strand
TGTTGGGACTTTCCATATATGCAAACCAAAACATTAATCTTGCCACTCTGGTGCTTTCGAATATCAGAGTAAACGGAGCGGGATTGGAAAACCTTGTGGATATAAGAACAACAGTTAGCAAAGCAGAAACTGTTGCGGCTTATAGCGGTGGTGCCGAGGATATTTAGATTATAAAAAATATAACAGTCTGTTTGGTGTTGATTTTCATATAAGGGTTACAGCGTAGTTTCAGAATACGCGTTTAAAAGCCTATTAGTTAAAAAATAATAACTTGCGCATCGGCGATATTCTCGGATATGTCAATAATTTGGACTTCTGAAAACTTAAACTTGCAAGCTGGCAATATACTCGGCAAGCAACGCGATAATCGGTTGGGTGAGAAAAGTACCCGTCAACATAATAAACGAATTTTTTGTGGCAAGGCAGCGTGCCGGGAAAGTCAGAAAACGTATGCAAGCGCAATGCCGTCTGCGGCTTTTGCGGCAATGGAAAGCTTAAAAGACAAATCCAGACAGCCACATAGTCATCCAAAGCAACACACTGTATGAGGAATCCTTAATTTTAGAGGTGTGGAACGAACATGGGCGAAAAGGCATTGATTATGTATATTGCATTTTAGTACGGGAAAAGGGATATACTCGGTCACAGGGTGGATTGTTTCGTGCACTAAGGCGCTTAAATTTAATAGAAAAATCAAAGAAAAAAGGGCGTAGAAATTACCGGCAATGTACCCCATGTGAGATACCGGGAGAGAAAGTACAAATTGATGTTAAGGTTGTTCCGGATTTCTGTATCAGAGGCAAGCTAAGAAGAAATGAAAAAAGGTTGTATCAATGGACGGCAATAGATGAATGTACCCGAGTAAGATATTTGTATATATTTGAAGAACATACACCCGAAAATTCGGTTAAATTTCTTGAAAAGTTTTTGACGTGGTTTCCGTTTGAGGTAAAATGTGTTCAAACAGATAATGGAACGGAATTTACATACAAATTCATAAGTGATAAAACCAAATGTCCGTTTGAAACGAAATTAGCAGAATTGGGAATAGAACACCGATTAATAAAGCCGAGAACGCCTTGGCATAACGGAAAAGTTGAAAGAAGTCACAGAATGGATCAAAGATATTTTTATGAATGGGAAACATTCAGAGAAACAGAAGAAGCGAACCAAAAGTTAAAGGAACACTTAGACCGGATAAACAACAAACCAATGAGAATCTTTAAGGGAAGAAGTCCAATGGAGAAGTTAAAGGATTACATATGGCTCATATGAATGTAAATAATTTGTGGATAGTATGGAAAAGTCGATGACTTTACCACACTACCCACAAAACTACTGCTACTACTGCAAAAACATAGACGTTACAAGACACGTTGAAAAAATTTTTAAATAAAAATGGGTCATATGTTTGACAACCGCAGACTTTTTCTAAAAAAAAATTTAAAAAACACTTGCAATGCGGAAGAAACTGTGGTAAAATATATTTGTGTTTGAGTAAACACAAATATATAGAATTGGCAAAACGGGACAAAAGGGGAATTGGTGATAATTATCCAAATAGGAAAAGTGTTTATAATTCACAATGTTTTTGTTTTCTTTTCCTTGGATATTGATATAAAAAAAGAGGATGATGATATAATATGATTATAAAAAACGCACAAATTTATACAAGAGATTTTAATTTTGAAAAAAAAGAGCTATATATTGACGGAGAATGTTTTTCGGAAAAGGGCGATGGTGATATAGTTGACGCTGAGGGATTATATGTTATTCCCGGCTTGATTGATCTGCATTTTCACGGTTGCAACGGAGCCTCCTTTATGGACGGAACAGCCGAGGCTATTGATACAATAGTGGAATATGAGGCTGCTCATGGAATTACAGCAGTTTGTCCGTCAACAGAGCCTGCCCGGCATGACCGGCTGATTAAGGCTCTTAACGCAGCGGCTGGATACAAAAATTCTCACGGAGCTGTTTTGTGTGGAATAAATCTTGAGGGACCTTTTCTTACATATGAAAAGCGCGGCGGAAACAATGAAAAATACTTGCTTTCGCCGAGCGAAAAACTGTTTGAGGAATATCAGAAGGCGGCAAACGGCTTAATAAAGATAATGGATATGGCTCCCGATCTTGATGGCTCGTTGGAGTTTATAAAAAAACAATCGAAAAACATTGTTATATCCCTTGCACATACAGCAGCAGATTATAAAACATGTATGGAGGGGTTTGCGGCGGGAGCCTCGCTGGTAACACACCTCTTTAACGGTATGGCGGCATTTCATCACAGAGATACGGGATTGGTTGGTGCCGCCATGGATTCGGGGGCATATGTCGAGCTTATATGTGACGGCATGCACGTCACCGATTCTATGCTCAGAGCAGCACATAAAATATTTGGCGCAGAAAGAATTGTATGTATAAGCGATTCACTTTTTTGCGCAGGCTTGCCGGACGGGCATTACAAAAATGATGATTGCGAGATTGATGTAATAGATGGATTGGCAAGGCTTGAGGATGGTACTATTAATGGAGCGTCATCAAATTTATATGATAATATGCGACATCTTATAAAAATTGGAATACCGCGTAATGATGCAATACGAATGTCAACATATAATCCGGCAAAGGTACTTAATATTTTGGATATGACGGGAACTTTAGAGACAGGAAAATGGGCGAATTTTGTGGTCGCAGATGGCGATATGCATATTAAGGATGTATATGTGAAAGGCAAAAAGGTCAATTAAAACGGATAACGACATCGCAGAGAGAATTAGAAAATAACACCGGAGGAAATATATGTATGAAAGTTTGCGGTTCATCGTATGAAAAGAAAAATCTTATCTATGAAATACTTATACTTTTTGCAGGAATCATGTGGGGAGTTATAGGGATTTATGTAAAAGCAATTAGGGAAAACGGATTTACCTCAATTCAAATTTCGGCATTGAGGTGGATATTTTCGGCATTGATAACATTTATTGCCGTAATGATTTATGACTGGAAAAAGCTTAAAATTGAATTGCGCGATATTTGGCTTTTCGCGTTAATAGGAATATTCAGCTCGCTTGCAATGTCTACTTTTTACTTTATGTGCATGGAACTTACATCAATTGCTGTGTCGGATGTTTTGATGTATACTTCACCGATATGGGTGATGATTTTTTCGGCGATTTTTTTCAAAGAAAAAATAACAGCAAAAAAATATGTGTGCATAGTTCTTGCATTTGCCGGATGCGCACTTGTGAGCGGAGTTTTAAAGGGTGGGGGAAAATATGATTTTTTGGGAATTGCGTTCGGAATTTGCTCCGGTGTTGCATATTCTCTTTACAGTATTCTGGGAAAAGTAGTTCTGAAAAAATACGATAAAGTTACGCTTACAGCTTATAATGTGATTTTTGCGGCAATCGGGGCGTTATTTATTACGGATGTCAGGGAGGTTTTTAGTTTGGTTTCGATAAACCCTTCTTCCTTAAAATACATATTTATGCTTGCTGCTCTTGGAACGGTAATTCCATTTTTTTTGTATACATTTGCTTTAAAATACGTCCGAGCATCAAATGCGGCGGTTATTTGCTGCATAGAACCGGTTGCTGCGGCGATTGTAAGTATATTTATTGCAGGTGAATCACTGGATATCATGCAGATTGTGGGAATTTTTGCGATAATTTTCTCAATTATTCTACTTCAAGGCAGCAAGAAAGATAACTGAGTTTTATGAAGTTAAAAATTTTTCGGTAGTATTTAATACATTTTATAGAAACAGAGAATTTAATATAACCGATATTATTATAAATTGTTTAGAAAAGCGGTTTAAATATATAAAAAGAAGGAGTATGCAAAATGCAGATAATATTATGCAAGAATTACGATGAGATTTCTCAAAAGGCAGCGCAGATTGTCGCTGAACAGATAAACAGAAAACCGGACAGCGTTTTGGGCCTTGCCACCGGTTCGAGTCCTATAGGAATGTATAATGAGCTTACGGCGATGAAGCTGGATTTTTCTCAGGTCATTACATTTAACCTTGATGAATACTATCCCATTTCAAGGAGGGATAAACAGAGTTATTACTACTTTATGAATGAACACCTTTATTCAAAGGTTAATTTAAAAGAAAAAAACATACACATTCCAAACGGAGAGACAGAGGATGTAGATGTGGAGTGCCGGAATTATGATGAGATGCTTGCACAAAGCGGCGGCATTGACCTGCAGATCCTCGGTATAGGAAAAAACGGACATATCGGCTTTAATGAGCCGAGTGAAAGTCTTGAGTGCAGAACGCACCTAACCTCACTCACTCAAGACACCATTGAGTCCAACTCGCGCTTTTTTCTTTCTGAAAAAGAAATGCCCAAAACTGCTATAACAATGGGAATTTGTGCAATTTTAAAAGCAAAAAAGATTGTATTGCTTGCAAGCGGAAGAGATAAATCACACGCAATAAATGAACTTTTAAAAAATGAGGTACGCACATCTGTTCCGGCATCTGTTCTGAACGTTCATCGCGATGTTGTGCTGATTTGCGATTATGAGGCATACGGCGGGAATGTGCGTTTGGGCATAGATATCGGCGGTACAAATACAAAGTTTGG
>CAKSGG010000231.1 GCA_934454215.1 uncultured Clostridia bacterium | reverse complement strand
ATAATCAACAAGCTTATATCCGATAAGTTCTTCTTCCGTAACACTTCTTCCGAGAACAGAAATATTATTTATGTCAGAAAGTTCATTAAATGAAAAACTTACTTTGGCATTCCCTTGTTCATATTCCGTTTGAGGATTGTTGTCAATATCACCAATTATAATTCTACCCCTCAAATCAACCAATACTTTTAATTTATCGGAAGAACAAAACTTATCCCATGCTTCCAGTTTTTCGAATGTATCAGTATATTTACAGGTGGCGCAGTCAAAGTTGCCGATTAAAGCGGATATGTTTTTGCTTTTGTGTTTACGGAAAGAAGCGGTTTCTTGCTGATACTGACCTTGCGTATCGGAAAATAATTTATTTGTATTTAATGTTGTACCGCCGTCATCCAGATTTAAACTAAATAACCATATACTTTTAGGGTCAACTCTATATATAGTTTTATCATCATAATCTTGTGTTAATTCCGCAACGGATAATATTTGACGATTAAATTTTATACTCTTTGAAATTATAGGAGAACCATATATTTCAACGTTTACACCATCAATTTTCTTACTGCACATAGGATATACATAATATTTGTATTCACAATTATCACCGACTGCAAAATCCTCAACAATGCGTTCATTTGGATTTGCTGTTTCATAAACTTTATAGAATTTTTCATTTTCTGTACCGATTTTTTTATATATTTTGAATTTTATGATATTATCAAATTGGTAATCAGAACCATTTCCAAATAAAGAATTATTCATATTTGCAAGAACAACGGATTTTTCGTTCCATGTATCATCCGACATACCAAGAGATGATATATAGTTTTTATAATCATCAGATAACATATCATTCTCCATATGTATTCTTCTGACATTTACGCCGCCGAAAAAAGAAACCTTAATTCTCACCAATAAGCATTAAATCTTTTGACTTTGATTTGCCTTTCACGGTACCGTTTGCATGAGCAGTAAACGGTACATCAAAATCATATTGTGATTGTCTGCCGGAAAGTGATTTATAACCCTTAAATTTATATCCGCCCGTATTTGTATTTGTTGAGATTGAACCTAAGATATTTTCAAGCTTCTTTTTTAATTCAGCGTATATTTTTGACATATAATCAAAACCACCGCTCAAATTAGATACATTTGAGAAATCAAATCCGTCTAATTTACCGCAGTTTTCAATTTTGACAATCGGGTGTTTCAGCCTCGGGTTGGGAACACTACCATATTCACCCATCTCTTTCCACTTATTCCAGTCAACTTCCATTTCTATTATGCTATCACCGTGACCATAAGTGTCAGCAGGATTATAATCTGAAAAAGATCCGTTATCAAAAACATTTTGCGATTGTTCGTCCAAAATAATAACATGATATGAACTGCCATCATTTTGTGTTACACGCAATATATCTCCCATATTACCAAATGTACTTGTTGCAGCACATAAATAAGCGCCCTTATATGTATATACTCCATATGGGTCAATTGTTAATTCTCCCGAATCATACAACCGTTTTACAAAAGAACGTATAGGTTCATCCCAATGGTGTTTGTTTAAAGTGCCGACACGACCTGTTGAAGCTTCCATTGGTGTAACTTCATGAGTTGCACCCCTGCCTAAATTAGATAAATCCCATGAACCTACCACATTATTGACAGATAGTGATGAATTATCCGAATTATTATTCTTTTTATTTGCTGTTCCCGTTTTACCTTTTGCAAAAGCATTAAAATTACATTGTCCCGTAATACATGAATTTTTCTGCTTTAATATTTTTAAGGTTTCAGAGTAGGGGACAACAGTATCACCGCTGTCGAGCTTGACGGTTTCCGCACCGCTCAATCCGGACAAATAAGCAGAACCGTTTGTTTTAAATATAAGCTCAGGCGTAGGGTGTTTTGCACCTGTTATTAAATATTCATCGCCGACAATTGAATAGCCTGATTTTGCATTATCCGTACCGTTTGCATGATTCACTATACGTCTTGCGCAGGCATAATCGCTTCTTGAATCAAGATTGCTTATTTTAACAACATCTCCAGTGTGTGGTGAATGAATGTATTGACCATTACCCACGTACATACCAACGTGATGAGGTGATGACTGATTTCCAAAGAATACTAAGTCACCCGGTGCCAGACTCCCTTTGCCTACTGCAACTCCATCATTAATTTGAGTGGTTGTTGTGCGGCTAATATTATATCCGAGCTTTCCATATACATACTGAACAAATCCCGAACAGTCAAAGCCCGACGGTGTTGTTCCTCCCCATACATATGGAGTACCAAGATACTTCTTTGCTTCTGAAACGGCGGCATTACCGCTTGCTGTTCCGTCACCTTGCGGATTTGTACCCGGTGTTCCCGATAATTGAGTGTTCACATTAAAGTTTAAATCAACATTATTTTCCTTAAATGTTTCATTAATAGCATTTAATACTTCCTGAATTTTATTTGCAATAACCGTTTGTAAATTATTCCACGATTCCACACTTATATTAGGTGCTTCTATTGTAATTGCATGGATAGCATTTGCACCGTTTGTTGCAATTGTTATTAAATCTGTTATATATTGCTGAATTTGTGCTTTTAATGCGTCCCAAGAATTTATAAGTAATTGTAATGCTTTTAAGGGATTTTGAGCAACAAATGTTTCCCATGCAGTTTTACTGTCAATACCTGCGGCATTTAAAATCTCTATCATGGAGGGACTTAATAAATCCCATGATGTTATATCATTGCCTTTGCATAGTTCCAAAGCAATTAAAGCATTTTGAGGGTCGGCTATCCATTCATCCCATGAATCTTTGGATAATTTTAAATCTTCCGACAGTTGAGTTTGAATTGTTTCAGGTAAATCAGCCCATGAGGATTGCTGCAATAATAAAGAACCGATAGCAGTTTCACCGTTATCAACAAGCTTATCACCCAATGCAGTTTTAATTTCTTCACCCCATGAATCATCTTGAAGTTCATTAACGACTTGCTGTTTAACCCCATCCATTGAAATATCTATATTATCAAATGCGGTTTGAACTTCCCAAATGATTTCATCAACAAATGGATTACCCGTTGATTCTATACGAGATGAGGTTGAACTGCTTGCAATTGAAGCAAATGATACAGATGTATTTCCGTCAGCATATGCAGTAACCTTTGAAATATCTCCTATAGGTTCATGGAAATAACGTGTTCCTGTATATTGTGTTATTTTTCTCATATCCTCTGCGGATATAATTCTTACCGGCTTGTTACCTGCGTCAAATACATGAGAAGTATCATCAAACCAATGAAGCATATTATCTTCGCCGATATATCCCTCTTTGCCGATTTCATTTACAAGCGTAAGACCGGATGTTATTCCACCTTCGGCTTTTGCATTGACATTCTCTTTAGGAGCAGCATATGTTTTTACATTTACATCAACTCCATGATTTGCCGCATACGTACTAACTTCATCAACAGCCTTTTTCACACCCGAAACCATTCTATCGGCTTCCGATAATACGTTATCTGTGGAGGATTTGGAAACTTCCGATATATTATCATATACTTGTGAAACGGAATCATTTATATCATTTACCGTATCATTGAACGTTTCATAAGCTTCCTTGCGTTTTTCTTCACGGTCGGCATCGTCCTCTGCTTTTTCCATTATTGTTGCTTGCTGACGAATTTTTGCAATTTCATCACGGTAACGCTTTTCTTCGGCAATTAACTCATCGTTTTCTTTACGCTGCTTTTCAACCGCACTTAATGTTATAGAGGGTAGGGGACGTATTGAGAAAAAGTCTCCGAATAAAGAGCCGTTTTCCATAATACTAAATGACCTGTCAACAATTTTATCAAATTGGTCTGTTTGTTTAGTTGACATATCAGCCATTTCCTCAACCAATTTAACTCTGTTTGAGTACATTTCATTACGATACTCAATCATAGCCTTTTTATTTGAGTAATATTTATCACCCAAATTCTCCAATTGGTCAGCCAAAGCTTTAGCTTCATCTGCATTTCGGGGAGTAACGGTCAAAAGTTTATCAAGCTCTGATTTCAAATCAGCACCGTATTCCGAAGCAATTTTTAACTGTGTTCCTGCTGTTTGTATTTTAGATACGTAATCGCTCTCAAATGTTAAGTCAAGTTTATCGTCCAACATAGATAAGTTTGTGCCAAACATATCCAGTTCTTGATTAACCAATTCAATTTGATGTTGAAAATCTGCTAAATTCTGCTCTTTGACTATATCCTCTAAAGTTTTATTTAAAGTCTTCTGAGCATCGGCAAGCTTTTTGCTTTGTTCCTCTAATGATTTTTCTGCATTTTCAACCTTTTTAGCATCATCTTTAGCTTTATCTGCTGTATTGGACGCACCACTGCCAGAACTGCCTTTATAATCAACTCCGCCTTTACTGCCTTTTGCCTTGAAATCATTCGCATTTAATGGCTTATAATCAAAAGTATATGTTCCGTTTTTTATCTTTTCTGTTGTTGGTGATACAGGCCCAACAAAATTAGGTGATAATTCGGATTTTGCTCTTTGTAAATCTTGTATGGATTTTGCACTGGCGTTTGCACTATTTGCTAAAGCTATTAGG
>CAKSGG010000230.1 GCA_934454215.1 uncultured Clostridia bacterium | reverse complement strand
GGTTATGCCGGTTGAAGAATTAAAGCTGTTTCAGAATTTTGGGTAAATTTCGACTGCACATTTATTGACATTTCCACTGCGTATATGGAACTTGTGTATCTCTATAAGCTTTAGGAGAAATACGGAAATGTCGTTTAAAACAATGGCTAAATGAATATACATCTGCAAAACCGCATTGAAGTGCTATATCAGAAATGGGTTTTGAAGTGTTTAAGATTAATGATTCTGCTTTGCTTAGACGAAAGTCTCTTAAAAATTCATGAGGTTTTTTTTCATATACATCAAAAAATAAACGTCTAAAATGTTTTTCGCTTATTCCTACCCATTCGGCACACTCACTTATTTTTAAATCTGAACGTTGATAATTTTTATTTAGATAAGCAAGTGCGATTTCGATTTTATTTGCCATTTTGCGGTTAATATTATCAAAAGCAAAATCATTATAAAGCAAACCTATTATATGACATAAAATTCCGTTACATATTATTTTTGAACCTTGTAAATTCAGATTGTATTCATTAATAGCCTCTTTAAACAGTTTTTCGTATTTATATATGTTTCTAACCGAACAAATGGTTTTGAAAGGAAGCGACAAATTTGATAATACACTGTTTCCGTTGAAATTAAAATTTACGGCAATGTATGAAACATCATTGCAATTGTATGCACTGCTTTTATCTATAGAGCCTTTGGCTATGTATGCGATTTGCCCTTCGTTTATTTGAACTGTTTTTCCTTCTTTTTCATATCCAAGTGTTCCGTTTGTGACAAATGCGAAGCTATCGTGGTTTCTGGGCTCAAACGATATATACGGCTTATTCTTTTTTAATGTATCACAAAAAAACACTGCATCATTAATACATAATAATTCCGGTACTTTAATTTGCATTTTTCATTCTCCTTCTTATCTTGCCGAATTATATTAATATTATAGCATATTTATTTATAAAAGTCAATATAAATGTCCTTTTCAAACAAAACAAATCCGTTACAAACATTTACTTTCCTGTGAATTGTGATATAATGATAATAAAAAATTGTAAAGGTGTGATTTAAATGAGAAATGCATTGGTTACGGGAGCCAGTCGAGGAATAGGTATGCAATTGCAAAAAAAACTATCTCAGAGTGGCTGCAGGGTTGTTATAACAGGAAGAAATATTTCAGCTCTTGAAAATGTAGCAACTGAGCTCGGAAAAAATGTAATTCCTATGGTTTGGGATGCTATGGAGTTTGATAAATCCAACGAAAAAATAACTCAAGCTGCAGACATGCTTGGAGAATTGGATATTGTTGTAAATAATGCTGGGATTTTTGCGCAGAGAAGCGAATGGAACAAAAACGAGCTTTTGAAAACGATGGTCAAGGAATGGTCAGATGTTATAAATATCAACTCAAGTGCAATATTTTTTATTATGCAAGCGGCTGTTAATTATATGCTTAAGAATGATGTAAAAGGTAATATTTTAAATATTACATCGGTGGCAGGAGAAGAGCCAATTTACGGTGCATACGGCGGCTCAAAAATTCTCGCTACCGGTCTAACTCGCGGGTGGGGAAAGTTGTTTGCTTCGGACGGAATAACTATAAATGGAATTGCACCCGGACCGGTTGCAACAGAAATGAATAATTGGCATGAAGGAGATTCTATGAAGCATGACAGAATACCTTACGGACGGTTTTCAACGATAGATGAAATAGCAGAGCTTGCTATGTATCTTTTGGACGAAAAGGCAAAAATGATATGTGGGGAAACAGTTATTATCGACGGTGCTTATTCAATCAGATAAAATTAGGAGGGAAATCAAATTGAATGAAAGAATAGAAAAATTAGTTAACAAAACCGTTTCGGGCGAAATGTATGTTTACCCTGTCAAAACGGAATATGACCGTTGCGACTTGTTTTTGCCGCATATAAAAATGTCGGCTAAAAGAGTATGTGAATATATAAGAAATCAAGAACCGTTAATCGTTCCCGAGTCATGCTTTACGGGACTGATTAAATTTGATGACAGCGTGGAGGGAGATATTTTCAGTCGGCTTGGACATGAGAATTTAAAGAAAGTCGACAAAAGCTTCTATAACCGACCCGTTGATAATCTGCTTACATTTGAATGGCAGCATTCGGCAGGTGATTTCGGTAAAATTATTAATAGCGGTATAATCGGAGTTAAGGATGAAATTCAAAAATCAATCCAAAACCACAATGAAGATGAAAATGCTATCCAATTTTTGGAAACCCAATTAGACATTTGCGATGCTATTATTGACTGGACAAAAAAATGCTCGAAAAAAGCATTAATTGTTTCTGAAAGTACAGAAAACGCAAAATACAAAAAAAATCTGGAAAGATTATCTCAAGCACTTGAACATGTTCCCCAAAACCCGGCGGAAAATTTTTATGAGGCTATACTGGTGCTATATGTTTGTTACGGTTTTATTCCCGACAGCATCGGATTAATCGACAGATATTTATACCCCTTTTACAAAAATGACATAGAAAACGGCGATTTGACCAAAGAGGAAGCATTTGAATATTTACAGGAATTATTCTTAATGCTGCAAGCAAGAATTCACATTTCCGACAACAGATTTTATCGCGGCGGTGAAACTCATTTTTGTATAGGCGGATATAACGAAAACGGTGAAGACGGATTTAATGAATTATCTAAGCTGATTGTTGATTCTCTTATGGAATTACCAACATGGATACCGCAGATTTCTCTTCGTTGGACATCAAAAACACCGCATAGGGTATTGCATTACATGATGGATTGCGAGAGAAAGGATCCCAACAAACGTATTGCATTTGTTAATGATAATCCGCGCATAAAAGGTTTGATGAAATACACTGGACTTTCATATGAAAGAGCCGTAAACTACACAATGATCGGCTGCAATGAAATTGCACTCCCCGGTGGAATTGTTTTCGGTTTTGATCCGATGAATATCGTCAGGTGCGTCCAAAATACTTTCTTTAACAGAAGCGATGATATTATAAAAGCAAAAACTTTCGATGATTTTTATGATATATTTCAAGAAGAAATGTTTAAGGATTTATGGGAAGCTGACAAAATAGGGAACGGCCTTCAAACCGTACGCAGTCGCGACTGTAATTTGGTGAGCAATATATTTATTGACGGATGCATAGAAAACGCAAAAAGCGTTACACAAGGAGGAACTGATAGTTATATTGCTGTGGGGCTTCTTATTGGCATTTCTAATGTAATTGACTCTCTTTCCGTGACAAAGCAGTTGGTTTTTGATGAAAAGCGAATAACAATGGAACAATTAATTGACGCACTGCGAAATAATTGGAACGGCTTTGAAGATTTGAGAGAATATATTCTAAAAAAAGGAATGTTTTTCGGCAATGACGATGATTGTTCAAATGACATCGCCAACAGATTCTTTAAAAGTCTGGATCATTGGAATACCGGTGATAACTATTTGAAAAAGCCGTTGGTGTTTGGGAATCTTGTCGGATATAACGAACATCATAAATTTTTCGGTAACCATACAAAGGCCACCCCGGACGGAAGACTTGACGGCGATATGATAAGTTTCGGAATCGGTCAATCGGAGGGCAAGGACAGAAACGGACTTACAGCGCTGCTATCCTCGGTGGCAAAATGCGACCCCTATTCAATATTAACAGGCCCGAGTGTGACAAACGTTTTGCTTGATGAACAATTGGTGAAAAAAGATGTAAATTTCGAAAAGCTTGTTTACCTGTTTGAAGCATATTTCAAAATGGGCGGAACTCATTTCCAACTCACATATGTTTCGAAGGAGGATTTAATTAACGCGAAAAAAACACCCGATAAATACAAGAATTTGCGTGTAAGAGTTTCAGGGTTTTCCGATTATTTCGTATTTTTAAACGAAGGTTTGCAAGATGAAATAATACAAAGAACGACGCATGCAAGATAGGATGTTTTGATTATGAACACAGCAATAATTTTTGATATTCAAAGAAATTCGTTTGTTGACGGGCCGGGAATACGCACTACAGTATTTTTCAAAGGCTGTAACTTAAAATGCAAATGGTGTCATAATCCCGAAAGCCAGTCATCAAAACCACAGATAATGTTTTATAAGGATAAATGCACCGGTTGTGGCCGGTGCAAAGATTTAACAGAGAAAGATGCGGAATTTGTCTGTTTTAACGATGCAAAAAAGATTTGTGGAAAAGTACAAACTGTTGAGGATGTTTTTGACATTATACGAAAGGATAAAATATTTTATGAAACTTCAAACGGCGGTGTTACATTTTCCGGCGGTGAATGTATGCTGCAAATTGATTTTTTGCGTGAAATATTGAAAAAATGCAAAGAAATCAACATACATACAGCTGTCGATACGGCAGGATCGGTTTCGTGGGAATATTTTGCGAAAATACTCCCATATACCGACTTGTTTTTATATGATATAAAGACGTTTAACAATGATGTACATAAAAAATTTACCGATGCATCAAATGAATTGATTCTAAACAATCTCAAAAAGCTATTTGAGCATAAAGCCACAGTTTCAATAAGAATACCTATTATTCCGACAGTTAATGATACGGTGGAAGAAATGAGAAAGATTAAAGAATTCCTCGC
>CAKSGG010000229.1 GCA_934454215.1 uncultured Clostridia bacterium | reverse complement strand
TAAAAAATTCCTCCTATGATATTATTTATATTCTATCATAGAAGGAATCAAATTTACAGACTTTTTTTCACACTCTCTTCTTGGTCGGTTATTGATTAATTTTTGCACTCTTTTAATTCCTTCCTCTGTAACCGAGGAAGGAGTTTTCTTCTTGGATAGAATTGACGTATCAATCCATTTGTATTTTCATTTGTTCCCCTTTGATATGGTGAATAGGGGTTACAAAAATATACCTTGGTTTTTAATTTTTCTTCTACCTCCCTCCAACCTGCAAACTCCAATCCTCTGTCTACTGTTATTGTCTTAACACTTCCTACCGGCAATTGTCCTAATTCCTTTATAATTGCTGATGTCATACATTTTGCTGTTTTATTTGATAATTTGCAGCATATTAAGTATCGAGTCTTTCTTTCTACAAATGACGCTATATGGCAACCACATTCAGGTCGTAATATAATACTATCTAATTCCCAATGACCAAATTCATCTCTATCCATAACTGATACAGGTCTTTCGTCAATGGTTCTTACTTTTGAAAAATCATACGCCACACCTTTTGCCTTTCTGTTTCTTTTTAAATATTTTCCATATCTGCGTTGTTTCTTTTTTACAGTCAATGGGAATATATTATTATTTAATGCTCTGTATATTGTGCTGGTGCTTACGCTGTTTTCTTCGGGTAATGTGTTGGATATTTGTTCCGGAGACCAATATTTATCCAAACCGGACTTTACTTTTTCATATATAGTCTTAGTTGATAATATTGTTTTTCTTACGCACTTTTTTCTGCGCTTGTTATACTTTCTTTGAGCTCCGATTGCATTATATCCTTCATCCCGACTATGATTTCTTCTCAGTTCTCTGCTTATTGTCGACTTGTTTCGTCCTAACAATGCTGCAATTTCTGAAATTTTTAAATTATTTTTGTAATATTGGGCTATACAAGCTCGCTCTTCTATGGTAATATGATTATAGCTCATTGGCATTTTCTCCTTTAGATGATAGTTTGGTCACTTACATCTTACCAGAGTTTTTGCCTTTGGGCTACCTTTTTTTATTTTTTTGTTGCACTTACAATGATAACCTATCGGGAATTAATGGGGATTGATTCCGGATGTATGGTGGGAGATCCGGGATTACTTGTGATTGCAGATGCATATATAAAAGGAATTTGTGGATTTGATGAAAAAAAAGCATATGAAATTGCAAAAGCGTCGAGCAGGAGAGCGGAATTCCTTGCTGGAAAGCCGTTTAAATCTTTTTATCCGAACTTCAGACAGTATTCGGACAACGCATATATTCCGGAAAAACTTAGCGAAACTCTTGAGTTTTTGCTTGCTGATTTTGCTATGTATAAATTTGCGGATAAACTTGGCTGCAAAAGTGATGCTGAGTATTATTTATCCAGAGTGAAAAAATATAAAGAAAACTATAACATCGAATTTGGTTTTATGGCACCGAGAAATGCAAACGGTGAATTTATGCAGGTGGAAGATGAGTATTCGGAAATAGGATGTGTAGAGAGTAATATTTTTCAACAGTCATGGTTTGCCCCGTATGATGTGATGGGATTAAGCGAACTGTTCGGAAAAGAACGTATGATAGATCTGTTGGAAAGATTATTTGATAAAGCAGATTTTTCGGCATTATGGAATATAAATTATAACCATTCAAATGAACCGTGCCATAATTTGACGCATTACTTTAATATTCTTGGAAAACCAAATAGAACTCAGTATTGGACAAGGAGAGTGCAAAGGGAAGCATACAGGACCGGTGCAGAAGGTTTTTGCGGAAATGAAGATGTAGGACAACTTTCCGGATGGTATGTTTTATCAGCGTTGGGGTTTGCACAAATTTGTCCGGGACGCGATATTTATGAGATTAATACACCGCTTTTTAAAAAGGCAGAGATTAAGTTGGATAAACGATATCATTCTTGCAATGTTTCAGATAGATTTGTAATTGAGTGTGACAAGGATCCGCTGGAAAATGCGTATATAAGCTCAATCAAATTAAATGATGTCGAATTAAACAGAACATACTTAACATATTCTGAAATTACAAACGGCGGGAAAGTTTGTTTTAATCTTTCAAATGAACCGAATGGGGATATGCAACAAAATTAGATATAATATGTTATTTTATGCGTGCAATAGGTGACTATTGCACGCGTTATAATTGATAGTTTTACAGAATAATTTCATGCCTTATTGTTATGATGGTACCAACATTTTCAGTGCTTTCTATAAACATTTTTGCTGTATTACCGTATGCCAAACGGAGCCTCTGATATGAATTGTATATTCCAATGTGCTGATGCATAGCGGTGTAATGTATGTTTGTCCCGTTAAACAAATCATTTAGTTCGTTTACCTTTTTGGCAGGAATGCCGCAGCCATTATCTGATATTTTCAATTCAAGAAAATCATTGTCAATAACAGCCGTGATAGAAAGCCTGCAGTCGTGCTCTTTTTGCTGAAATGCATGTATAAATATATTTTCGACAAACGGCTGAAGAATCAATCTCATTGACGGGATGGATTCGGCATCAGGAGACACGTCAATATTAACCTTAAATTTGCCCGGAAAACGCATTTCCCAGATATAAATATAATTTTTAATGTTGATAATCTCGTCGTATAACAAAACGGTCTTATTCGCGTTGATTGCATACCGAAATGTATCTGACAAGGCAGATATTATTTTCATCATATCATGTTGGGTAAAAGATGATATATTCATGCTTATCATGTTCAATGTATTATAAAGAAAATGAGGATTAATCTGATGCTGAAGCGCAGTAAGCTCTGTTTGAATCTGCAGATTATTAATGCGTTCATTTTCATGTATCAGTGCGATTTTTTCATCGGTGACCTTCTCAATTTTATTAAGCATACTTTCATATACAGAAAGCAATTCCTCTATTTCGTTGCCATATGTTTTATGAGGAATAGGATGCTCTTTATCTGATTTTGACATTGATGCAATAATATTTTCAAAAGGCTTGGAAAACATTATTGCCCTTTTCCATATGTAAATCATTATACACAATAAATACACCAAAATTGCTGAACATTCGATAAGCAGGTCAAATGCGAACATATTTAAAAATGCCAACTTGTCAACGTATGTACAAACAGTCCAATTATATTCTGGTAAAATGGTTTTTTTAGAAAAATACTTATGGCTTGACATTACGGGAATAAGTTTATTAGATTCCATCGAATTGCTTTGGCATATAATATTATTTGATGCATCCTTTAAAAAATAATCTATCCCGGATGGCGGCAACGAAATAGAGATACTGTTGCTTTTTGATATTTCTAAATAATATATATTATTTTCGTCCATGCGAATGGTACCAAGTACACCGTCACCAAAAATATCGGTAGGAAAATAAATAACAGCACCGCTCCTAATATAATTTTTGTTTTTTTGGAGCTGGGTGTTCATTTTATCAGCTGTTGTATAGGATTTATTCTTAAAAGGTATGTCTTCTAAATAGCTATTGGATGTAAGTGGAACGGAATAGCTTTCAGGCGAAGGGTTTTCTGCTGACGATGAGTTGTATAATATGTTTTTTAGGGCAATGTTATCGCAGGAATTATATATGTTCCTGATAATATATTGTTGACTTGAATCGATATTCATTTCCATATTGATGGAGCAAAAAAGAATAATTGCTGCAATGGAGATGATAGTTATGAAAACGCTCGGTATCAAGAAGATTTTTGTAAACATATTTAAAAATAATATATGAATTTCTGATCTTTTTTTGATGGAATTTCTTAATTGCTCTGAATTGAAAGCTTCCAGTCTTTTGTTCAGCTTAAAAAAATTAATTATAATTTGATATGGTTCAATAATTTTGTTCGCATATTTATCAGAACGGCGGCATATAAACAAAATGGCCGATGTACACAGACAAGCCATCAGAATTACGAATAATAAATCTGTTATGGCAAGAGAAACATACTGCTGCAAATACAAGGAATATTTATCATTAATAAAATTGTTTTCGTTTGTTAATATGGGCAAAAAGGCGCTGTCAGTTTTGTACAGACAGGATCCTTTACTGTTCAGAAGTGTAACATTTATCGAATTTTGTTCGGCAGTATCAAAATATTTTTCAATACTGTCATTGATGATAAGCACACAAAAAACATCATCTTTTATTGTGCAATAAATATATTTTTTATCAATTGCATTTATGAAATGTTCGAAATTTTTTTTATATGTTTCTGGCACGGATAAATCAACAAGCGCATCCTTATCAAAGATAAATATTCTTTCATAGTTATCCGCAAACGGATTTGATTTAAATCTGTCAAAGATAAATGAATAGTCCATGCTATACTCGGTTGGTATTGCAAAGCTATCATTTAATTTGACTATGGAAAGTGGACGGTGGGAGCGTCCGAATAAAAAGTATGAGGATATATTTTGTGTTGATGATAAAACGTTGTAATTTAAAGAATTGCAGATTCTTTTATACGAAACCTCAAATACATCATTCGATATGTCGGAGGGTTTGTATGATGAGGAAAATTTTGTTGCACCTAATGAAGAAAACATATTTAGAGTAATATCAATATCAGTATAAA
>CAKSGG010000228.1 GCA_934454215.1 uncultured Clostridia bacterium | reverse complement strand
TAGCTATACTCTGATAAATAAAAATAAAAGCATTTATTACGGCAAGTTTATTGTTGCACAATATAAAAGTACAGACAGCGGCGAGGAATTAATAGCATTGGATATAAATTATCAGCCTTGCTATCAGGAACAAATAATAAGCAATACAATTAATAATATTTCGGATAATACAAACCTAATAAGAGTAATGTATTGGGAGAATGACATCGGCAAATTGAAACCGATTACCAAATGCTGTGAAATAAAATAGAGGGGACAATTATGGAAAAAAAATTAATTGCGTTTTTCTTGTCAAGTTTTATTATTATGCAAAGTGCGTTGACGCCGTTAGGCGTCAGTGCACTTGAAACGGAAAAGAAGCCTGTATTTAAAGAGAATTTTGTCGGTGATGTCGGAACGGACTTTATGCAGCATGATGAAAATAAAACAGGCAATGATTATTTTACCGGGGGGTTCTTGGTTGAAGGAACATCAACGCCATGGAGAGATAACAGATTTGAAATAATCGGCGTTGGAGAAGAACGCGCGATTAAGAGAAGCTATAGTACCAATATCCTGGCAAATGTGCCTCAAAGACCGACAAGAACTTTAAAAAATCCTATTACTCTTAACCCCGAACAGACTACTGTTTATTATATTAAGTGGAAGCAATATTTAGGCGAAAATGATGGGTTTGATTTAATGCAAATTCCAACGACAGGGTCTGCCGTGAATTTTGACGCGCTTATGCTGGATTTGGGAATGAGAGCCGGAGCGGGGTTTGCTGCAAACTCTGACGGAAAAACAGTTCCATTTATATCATATTATACAGGTGACAGTAATATAGCTTTCGGAACTGATGAAATATTGCCGGGCGTATGGTATAATATGATATTAAAAATTGAGGCAAGCTCTGATTCATCGGACAAAATGTCACTGGCAATTTATCCGGAAACAGAGGAATTTAACGGTAAGTATCAGCTGACAAAGGAATATAACAGCTCAATTTCATACAGTAAGGTTTCGTATCATTTCCGGGCTTCAAGATCCAAGGAGCAAAAGGCAGATATGGCAATAAGCGGTGTTGTTTGCGAAGCATATGACCTTCAGGAAGCGGAATCAGAGGAGCTTGTAAACAAAGCAAAGCAGAGCGTGTATGTAAACAGCAGTACTGCCAAAGCAGACTTAATTTCGGCAAAAGAAAAGGTGGATACACTGGAATCAGGAATACTAAAATCTATTTTAAGCTGTAAAATCGCAGAACTTGACACGCGAAATTCGATTTTTGCGGAATTAGACAGGTTTGCAGAAAATCTTGATGTAAAAAATTATGAATCCGCTCTTACCGCTACCGAAGCATCATCTGCTCAATATAAATCCGAATATATGGCGATAATTAATCAATATAAAGATCTGTATGATGTTGTTGTGAAGATTACCGGCGCACAGACTAAGCAGGAACTTGAAAATATTGATTTAAGAGTTATAAACGATGATAATTTAAAGAAAAAATTATCAACTTTGATAGCGGAAAGAACGGCTGCTATTTTAACGGAAACAGCTGAACATGACCAGACAAAGGAAAAAATTGATGAGGCGGTGCAGGCGGTAGCCGCTTTGGAAGAGGGCACACTGAAAAATCAATTAACAGAGAAATTAAATTTACTTATACAGGAAATTGCAGGTGAATATGCAGAGCAGTATCTCCAGAAAGCGGAAGAAAGCAAAAAGCTGTCAGATGCGGAACAGTCAAAGCTATGGATTGACAGTGTATCCGACGTGGCTTTAAAAGCTGCTTTGGCAGACAGATACGCAAAATTAATGCAATTTATAGACAGTACGATTCCCAAGATAGGTAATATAACAATTAGAGGTGATGCAATCATAGGGGGTACGTTGATTGCTGAGTTTACATATTCGGAGAATGAATGTGAAAACGATAAAGAACCAATCTTTAAATGGTATCGTGATAATGTTTTAATTGCACAGACGAAGGATTACACTGTGACCGTCGATGATTTTGGAAAGACATTAAAAGCAGAGATTACGCCGGTTAATAACGCTGATAAAGTCGGAAATGCGGCTTTTGTCGAAATATTAATCCCTCAGAACATTAATGTTTGCTATGAGGATTTTGATTATGAACCGGGTACGCCGGTTAAGAATATTCGGGAATTAAACAGTGCTGACGCCTTAAAAGGCTTTTCCGGCGGCTGGCTGATAAACTCAAAGGCTGATATTTGGTCAGCAAAACAGATTGAAAATGAAGCTGTTGTAGTAACCGATCATAATACAATAAGTATACCGGGAAATTCTACGAATTATTATATGAGAAAAATGCAGCAGCCGATTAAAGCAGACGGTGATGATTGTTACTATATTAGTTGGTTAATGAGCGGTTTTATACCGGCGTCTGCAGGAACACAGTCACAAAAACTTGAATTTGGAACTTCAGATGGTGAGTACACTCCTATCATGATAGGTATGATTCATCAAAATGGGGCTGATAATCTTATTCCTTTTATAAAAGTTAATAATATGGGAATTGTATACGGTTCAGAAAGTATAGAGCCTAATAAAATCTATAGGTTTGCGGCGATGATAAAAATGACCGGAGATAAGGATGCAATATCATTAAAGGTATATCCTTTAGAAGGGACGCCAAAATCTAAATGGGATGCCACTATTTCGGTTGCTTTAAATCCGGCTGTTTTAGATCGTTTAAACTTTACCCGTAATAACGGTGATGCTTCATATAATGTGGAATATGGTGACTTGAAGGTTCAAAGATATTCTCGGGAAAGTATGGACATATTTGAGAAATTATCAGCAGAATTAGCCAAAGCAGAGGAAGAGTATAACGAACAAATGCTGGCGGAAGTCAAAGAAAGATTAAACGAAATGGTTGATGGCATTTGCAGGAGTGAGTTGACAGAGCGTATTTCCAAATTAGAAAGCAAGATTGAAATTGAAAAGAATACAAGAGTTAAGATTGAGCAAATTATTACTGCACTTGAAAACACGGATATTACAGAGAGCAAATATAACGAAATTATGGAGCAATGTAAATCGGTTGAGGAATTAATAAACTTGTTGTATTCAGTAGATTCAAAAAATAACTATCTATCAAAATTAAATGAAATTTATTCTAAGCTGTATTATGTGGAAATATCAAAAAACAGCATAACTGATGATTTTTCAACCTATCAGGATGGGCAGGTGTTGTCGGATGATTGGTTTTTGGACAATGAATTAACACAAAGTGCAAATGCAATAGAAGTTGTAAACGGCTGCGTAAATCTGACACAAAACAGTATTTTCAGGAAAATACCTGAGGTTGATTTGAATTTATACACATGGTATATGGATGCCGATTATTCAGGTGACAATGCAGAATTTCAAATAGGTGATATGAATATAAAAGTATCCAATGACAGAATATCATGTGTGCTGAATGAAGAATCTGTTTGCGAAACCGGATTTAAATCAAATGGCAAACTGATTCTTGAAGCAGACAATGAAGGAATGTTCATAAGGAATTCAGAGGAAGAATTATATATTGAATGGCAGAAAGAACAAATAATTAAATTGGGAATAATGAAAGGCAGCGTTATAAAAAAATTGACCTGCCAGAGCGTCAGAAAAGAAATTAATGACGATATAAGAAATACGGTATCGGCGGCGCAGTCATTACAGTACGGAGATATATTGTTTGCTCAAAGCAGAGTGGCTTGTCTTCCTGAAACAATTGTTAAATTTGTATATTCACAAAAAACCGAATATTTGCTTGAAGAAAATAAGAAATTGATTCCCAGAATTACATCAATTTCTGTTTCGGGATCTGATTACCCAGGAGGAGTTCTAAAGCTTTCGTACGTTATGGAAGATAGAGGTCAGAATAAAGCTGAACCTCAAATTGAATGGAGATACGGAACACAAACTTTATCAGGTTCCGACGTTTTCAAAATACCATCGAACACAGCGGGTACAGTTACGGTAACGGTGACTCCGAAAAATCTTTTTGGAATTGAGGGAATCCCAAGCAGTAAATCTATAAATATTAAAAGGACAAATGTATCCTCCGGCGGAGGCGGAGGTGGAGGCGGCAGTGTGTCAACACCTGTAAAAAATCCCACTGTTACCGATAAGTCCAATGCAGCGTCTGAATATATATTCTTAGACATTGCAAACCATTGGGCTAAAGCAAGTATTGAGGAGTTGTACAGCAGAGGTATAGTAAAAGGTGTTGAAAATGAGTTTTTCTATCCGGATAAAAGTGTTACAAGAGCTGAGTTTGCACAAATGATATCAAATATCATTGATAGTGAAGACAGTGGTTCTGTTTATTTTTCAGATGTATACGAAAATGATTGGTATTATAGAGCAATCAAAAAGGTTGCATTGTGCGGAATGATGGTAGGAAACAATCAGGAATTCAATCCAAATGATGAAATTACCAGAGAAGAAATTGCAGTAGCATCTTATAGGTTGTTTCGATACCTAAACTGTTCGTCTGAGGTGGGTGAAGCTATTGAATTTGCGGATAAATCTGAAATAAGTTTATGGGCTGTGGATTTTGTGGACAATTGCAGTAAGATTAGGATGATGAGCGGCATGGATAATAACTGTTTTATGCCAA
>CAKSGG010000227.1 GCA_934454215.1 uncultured Clostridia bacterium | reverse complement strand
CTTGATATGGATATGGTTGACCGGTGCTATATAGCGCATTTAGGCGAGCTTGTTGCAGAGGGTAAAGTATCGGAGGAAACCATTGATGAAATGGTATATCGGGTGCTTGCTGTCAAAGAAAAATTCGGATTGTTTGCGCATCCGTATACCGGGCAGAAACAAATCAATGATAAGGAACATCTTCGCCTTGCGAAGCAATGCGCGGACGAGGGAATGGTGCTTTTGAAAAACAACGGCGTACTTCCGGTGGAGCAATCAGAGAAAATTGCTGTCACAGGACCGTTTCTGCATGAAAAACGCTCTCATTTAGGAAGCTGGGCGCCCGATTATGACGCGTCTGTGTTAAAAAGCCTGCACGAAGCGTTTTTGGCATGTGCGGGCAAGGATATGCTTGTGGTTCCACAGCTTCCCTATTTATGGGATGATATCCTTCCAGCAATTAGGCAAGTAGATATCGTTGTGCTTGCGTTTGGCGAAAGCGCAAGAGTCAGCGGGGAAAATAATTGTCTGACAAATATTGATTTCCCTGCAGAACAACTTGAATTTGTAAAAAAGATAAAGGCGCTTGGCAAAAAGACAGTTGGTGTGATGAGCTTTGGGCGTCCGGTTGCAATGGGAGAAGCAGAACAGTATTTTGACGCAATTCTGTATGCGTGGCAGTCAGGAAGTTGTGCGTCACATAGTATCGTGGATATTATTTATGGCAGGGTTAATCCGTCAGGAAAACTGCCAATGACTTTTCCGAGAACGACAGGACAAATCCCGATATATTATAACTATCCCCCGTTTTTCGGGAATGGTATGGCGTATTACGGCGAAGGAGAGAATTATCTGGATTGCAGGTCAAAGCCGATGTATCCGTTTGGATATGGGTTGAGCTATACGCAATTTGAATATTCTGAATTATGCTGTGAAAACGGTACGCTTACATTAGAGGAATTGAAAAGCGGCAAAAAGTTTAAAGTAAGCACTATGCTCACCAATACAGGAATTTGTGCGGGCAAAGAGACAGTGCAATGCTATATCAGCGATTTGGCTGCTTCTATGACAAGACCGATAAAGGAACTGAAAGGCTTTTCTAAAGTTTTCTTAAATCAAGGCGAGAGCAGGGAAGTTATGTTTGAACTGGGGTTTGATGAACTGGGCTTTTATAACAGTAACGGCGAATTTTGTGTCGAATTGGGCGAATTTGATGTCTTTATCGGAGGAGATTGCACAACAGATAATAAAGTAAAGATAGTGGTTTTAGATAATAAATAGAGATTTTTATTGTATGTGTAAACGAAAGTAAAGAAAAGTAAATCCAAGAGAGGCGGGCGAAGCAGTGGATAGCATGGAGTCATCATTTAGAAAAGAACAAATATGGAATATCAGCACAAGAACAATGTCGGTAGCTGTGATGTTAGCCTTTCTTTTGGGGTGAGACAGACTACATTGTAGTTAGAATACAAAAAAGCAAGGCATAGCACAAGCTGAATAAAGCGTCACGGTTTCGGCCGCGGCGCTTTTTTGCGTTCGTCGCAGAAAGGCTTATGTTATGATAAGAGAACTTTTGGAATTGCTTGATGAATTTTGTATGCAAGCATATTTGCGCGATGACGATAGCGAATGCTTTCAGTTAAAAGATATGTTGGAAAAGGCGGATGGCAATGACTTGTCAGTATTGTTATCCGCCTATCTTTGTGTTTGCGAGGGCGGCGATGAGATTGTTGAGGCAATTCAAGAGTTTATGGACAATTGCCGAGGGTTTATCGAAGCAGACGAGGAAGTAACACAGCAGACAACCAAAGCCGAATTTGAGGCGGTTTTGGATGAATGTGAGGACAAGTGTGCCGTCAGAACCTGTATAGAGAAGGAGTATAAGTTGAATGTTGCTGAGATAAATATGTACAGCGAAAATGATGAAATGTGCCTTAAAATCAAGGGAAATACTGTCAATCTGTTTCTTCCGAGAATCGATTTGAATGTTGAGCCGAAACAATATATTGCAGGACAATTGGGAACAATACTGTATGACACGCTTGAAACAAAGTTTGCACCGGAATATATACGGCAGGAGTTAAACAGATACATACCGGAAACAAGAGGAGCAGAAGAGTCTGTGAGACAGTTGTTCGGAAAGTATTTTTATGATGTCGTGCTGTACCGAGAACGCAAGCCGGGGATATACCCGTATTTTAATGAGCATACGAAACAGATTATTATCACTGAGTTTTTCAAGAAAATCATCCTGCAATATCTTAGGGAATGAACGGGAATGAGCGTAGATATTCGATGGATTGATTTTTTAGGAAGAATGTGGTATAATTAATACATTAATAGTTTTCGGAGTTGTTGCATATGTCAAAAGAAATTCAAAAATCATTTTTACCAATAGCTAATATTATTCAAATGCCCGTGAGAATGCATATAAAAAGGTTAACGAAGAACTTATAAATATGTATTGGAATATAGGTATGTTTTTAAGTGGCGAAAGTAAAAATAAAGAATATGGCGATTCGTATATTGATTCAATTGCGGATTTTATTCAAGGTGAGTTTCCGGGTATAAAAGGATTCAATCGACGCGGTTTGTACAGAATGAAGCAATTTTATGAAACATATTGCACCAATGAGATTGTGTCACCACTGGTGACACAATTAAGCTGGACAAATAATTTGCTTATATTGTCAAGCACAAAAACAATGGAAGAAAAAGAATTTTATATAAGGTTAGCCATTAAAGAAAACTACAGTAAGCGTGAATTGGAACGACAAATAGAAAGCGGGTATTATGAGAGGTATATGCTTTCGCAAAAAGCATTGCTTCCCGAAAAAGTGGACGGTATGCATACCAATCCATTTAAGGATACTTATGTTGTGGAGTTTTTGGAGCTTCCTGATGGGTTTAAGGAAAATGATTTGAGAAAAGCCTTAGTTAAGAATATGCGGAATTTTATATTGGAGCTTGGAAAAGATTTTACATTTTTCGGAGAAGAGTATAAAGTACAAGTTGGCGATGAGGATTACAGGATAGATTTACTGTTTTATCATAGAGGTCTATCGTGTCTGGTGGCATTTGAGTTAAAGATAGGAAAGTTTAAGCCTGAATACGTTTCTAAGATGGATTTTTATCTTGAAGCATTAGACAGGCAAAATAAAAAGCAGCATGAAAATCCAAGCGTCGGAGTTATCCTTTGTGCTCAGAAAAATGATGAAATTGTGGAGTATGCAATGAGCCGGACAATGTCGCCAATGTTAGTTTCAAAATATATGATGGAATTACCCGATAAAAAGATGCTGCAAAATAAATTACAGGAATTTGCTTTACTTCTCGAAAATAAACAATCAGAAGAATAATATTATCGCTTTGTAAACCCAGTGAGAAAAACATATTTAACTGCAAGAAGAAGAGGATGGGCAATTACCTGAAACATGGACTCTTGAAAAGTTGTTTGCAAAACATCCGTCACATCCATATAATTTGCTCATAGCAAATACATTCTTTGTTGCAGGGTATATCGAAAGCTGGGGCAGAGGAATAGATAAAATATGCAATTCGTGTGAAATGGCAGGATTGCAAAAGCCTATCTATGACATTGATGCAAACGGGATAATGCTTCAGATTAGGGCTAATGTTGATTGGGTTGAAAATAAAATTGAATATGATAAAGATGGCAAATCCGAATAAGCCGAATAGTCAAAATCAACAATATGTTTCCAACATAAAAACGCTCACCGATAGTGAGGGGAATTTCGTGGACAAATAATTAGTTTGTTGATAATGATCGACACCAAAACGGACGAGATAAAAGGAGAATGCATTATGGCTGATATATATAAATTTAAAGTAAAGCTTCAAGAACTCGAAAGCGAAAGAGAAATAGAGGTAACGTCCGTTTCAACGCTTGCAAAATTAGGTTATGCAATTTTAGCTGCATTTGATGCCGATGCAGGTCATCTGTTTGAAATTGATTTCAAAGAGCAGTATTTCGGATTCGATTTTGAAAGTGAAGATGAGAATTTCATTGATATTACATCGGTCAAACTGAATAAGCTGAATTTGTCTGTCGGTGATGGAATGCACATGGTTTATGATTTCGGCGCCGAATGGAAATTCAATATATTTATGCTATCTGCCGTGCCTATGCAAAAGGGAATGGGAACGCATTATCCATACATAGTTTCCGGAAGTGGTGACGGTATTACCGAAGATGCGTTTCCCGGTGAGGTGAAAAATTCAAATTCATGGAGTATTGATGTTGCAAATGTATTATATAAGGGGAATATAGAAAGATTGCAAGAAGCATATGAAGAATGATACAGAGAACACAAAAAATCTTGACAATTTAAAGAACTTCTGTTATAATATTTACAGATAATAATGATTGAACTTTTTTTAATTTTGAGATGAACATGTGTAAAATCACATGAAATAAGATCGGGGGGTTCGAATATCTCTATGGTTCGCCTTTCCCATCAAACAAAAAGACCGTTTTGCGGTCTTTTTTGCTTGATATGAGATAAATTATCATTTGAAATCTTGGCAATTTTTATTGATTTTTTTATTCTTTTGTGTTATTATAGGCAAAAGAAAATTTGATTGGGGGTGCTTAGGCAGCGTGTTCGAGTAATCACTGCCTGATGGTATGAATA
>CAKSGG010000226.1 GCA_934454215.1 uncultured Clostridia bacterium | reverse complement strand
GATTGTAAACGGCTTAATAGCAGCGCTGCCCACTCTTATTCAAACATTGGCAGAGGCACTGCCTGTGTTAATACCTCAATTAATAACAGCTGTAACCGGCATGATTACAACGATAGCCGCAAATCTGCCGCTTATAATACAGCCGATAATTGACAATCTTCCTGTAATTGTACAAAGTATAATTGACGGTCTGAACGCAAATATTCCGGCTTTGGTAGATGCTATAATTCAAATAAATGTAGCCTTGATAGCAATGACCCCTCAAATTATGCTTGCATGGGTTAATGCAATACCATCCATTATTTCGGGTATTTGTCAGGCTATTGTTTCGGCAGGAAAACAGGTTTACACAACAGTGTCGGGACTTATAAGCGAATGGATTTCCGGCGGAGCAAATGCTATACAGGCAAGCGGTATTATAGATAAGGTAAAGGAAATGTTTGCATCAATACCGGGATATATAACCGATGCATTGAATGCCGCAATAACGGCAATTGCGACATGGGGTACAAACCTTATTACGTGGGTGCAGACAACTATTCCGCAGTTCATTGAAAGTGTTGTGACGTTCTTTTCAACTCTGCCTGAAAGAATAGCATATGCATTAGGCTTTGCAATCGGTAAACTGGCATTGTGGGCAACAGAATTGTATGCATGGGCAACTACTGCAATCCCGGCATTCATTGACAGCGTGGTAACATTCTTTCGGGAACTTCCGGGCAAAATCAAAGAGAAGTTTGACGAAATTATCAATAATATCCGAGAATGGGGCACGAACCTTATAACGTGGGCACAAACGGCTATTCCTCAATTTGTGAATAATGTTATAACCAAAATAAAAGAACTTCCGGGCAAAATACACGAACAGTTCACAAAAGCCTTAAACAAAGTTAAGGAATGGGGCAACAACTTAAAATCATGGGTGCAGGCAACAATTCCCTCGATTGTGAACAGTATAGTGACATTCTTTAAGGAGCTGCCCGGGAAAATGCTTAGTATAGGAAAGGATATTGTAACAGGTCTTTGGAACGGTATCACAGGTACGAAAGACTGGCTTGCCGGTAAAGTGAAAGGATTTTGCGATAATGTAACAAAGGGATTCCGGGATGCATTTAAAATCGGTTCCCCGTCAAAGGTTATGCGCGATGAAGTCGGTCGGTGGCTTGCCGAGGGTATTGCGGTCGGCGTAGAGGGAAACATTGACAAAATTGTGGACGCTTTATCCTCACTGACAAAGGATACGCGCACCGAGGTACAAAAGGTAATTGACGAAAGCAATAAACAGCTTTTGGACAGCGAGAAATTTTACAATGCCGAAAAAGAGCGTTTAAGCTCTGACAGCGCCAAAACTCAAGAACAGATTGCCTACGAATCCGAAAAAAAGCGACAAAAGTATCTTAAAAAGCAAACGGATGACGAAAAGAAAGCCAATGATGAAAAGCTCGAACAGTTGAAAAGCGCAGCAGATGAAGCCAACGAAAATCAGAAAAAAGCCAATGAAAAGTATTTGGCAAATCTGAAAGAGACAGCCGAGAAAGAGCGCAAGCTTTATGATGCAATGCAAAAGGATATTGCCAACTCACAAAATGAGATTATAAGCGCAATAGCGGCTTTTGCGCAAAATGCCAAAAAATCAATTGAGGACGTAAAAAAAGAACAGGAAAGCTATGCTAAAAAGCTTCAGGGGTATGTAAGCATTTACGACAGTTCGTCAAAAACGTTTACAGATTTTAAGCCATATGCAGAGCAGATGAGAATGTTCGCCGATGCCATGACATTGCTTAAAGAGCGCAAGGACGTCCCTGCTGAGTTTTTTGCAGAGTTGAGAGATTTGCCGATTGAACAAGGTATAGCCTTTGCGACAGGTTTGGCAAATGCGCCCGATACAATGTTTGAAACGTATATGGACGGCTGGAAAGAATATCGTGCGGAAACCGAGCGTACGTCAAAGCTTTTGTATCAAGATGAAGCGCAAAATGCCGCTGATGAGGTTGTGACTGCCTTTGAGGGATTAGGCACTCAGCTTGATAAAATCGGCGAAAATAATGCCGAGGCGTGGGTAAACGGATTTGCCGAAAAGGTAAAAGCATACATTCCCGAATTAATGAACAGTTTGTTTGGGGCATACAGCGACATATCATCCGGCGGACAGTTGGCTTTTGCAGCGCCGCAGGGAAATGTATATAATAATTCCTATTATGTGCAGCCGTCAAGCGGAGAAAGCACACAGCAGCAAATTTGGGCGTTGAGAAATGCACAATTTTTAAATGAACAGCGAGGTTATTAAAAATGAAAGTTTCTTTAAAAAATGACTTTGGCGAGTTTGTGATTGGCGAAAACGGTATCGCAAAATTGATAAGTATAGACGGTATAGGACTTCCGCAAAAGGAAGTCCAAACCGTAACCTATGCCGGACAGGCAGGGCAAAAGACCTTATCAATGCGTGATATGCCGAGGACAATAACAATAACAGTCGATTTTTACGGCGATTCCAATACGGTTTTAAGGCTTTATAAAATGATTTATTATAAAGTGGATATAACAATAATATCGGGCGGTATTCGGCGAAAAATAAGCGGTATATGCACCAATCCGCAGGATGCCGAAAATATAGTATATCAAAAAATGTATAAAACAGCCTTGCAATTTGTTTGTGATGACCCGTATTTTCACGATTTATTCGAAACAAAATTTGACCTGTCGCAAAGGACGGATAAATTCCCGAATCTGTTTGAGAACGGAAAGTATTATATTACTTTGCCGGCGGTGGCGACAGAGCGAAGAAACACGACAGTGGTATTAAACAAGAGTGCGGTTTTAGTATATCCGATAATCGAAATATATAATAATACGGCTGATTCGGTAACGGATACGGCATCCGGAATAATAATCACAAACGAAACAACGGGCGCAAAAATCACAATCGACAGGGACATGAAACCGAATGAAAAAATATCAGCGGATTTGCCGAACAGAAGCATAAAATCAAACATAGACGGTGATATCACAATGCACATATCGGATGACACTGTTTTGAGCAATTTCTTCCTTGAAGTCGGAAACAATGAGATAAAGGTTGAAAACAAAAACACAAAGCAGGAAACGGTGTCGGTGATAAGATTTAATAATTGTTATGAGGCGGCGGTAGTATGAGAAATAATGATATACGATTTTACGATTTTCAATTTAATCTCCTGTACATTCTGCCGCCAAGCAAATATACCGCTGTCAATGCAAGTATTCAATTTGCGGATACCGGTACTATAGAAATAACATTCTTTGACAGTGATCTGAAAAGAATCGTTGTATCGCACGGGGATGACCTTTTAATGATATGGAATGATTTCCAAGGGTATATAACAAGCTATATGTTCACCGAGACTGTAAACAAAATTTTCGGAAAACATTTAAACGGTCTTTTGCAAAGAGCGGTTATACCAAGCTTTGAAGAAACCGAATCAAGAAAAGCAGGGTATATATTAAACCAATATGTTATATCACAGATACCATGGTTAGAGCCGCAGGCAGGGTTGAACAACATCGGAAATGCCATTGACGCATACAGTGTTGAAAAGTATTCACAAGCCGATAAAATTGTTCAGGAAATAACCGAGCAGGCAAAAAGCGGTTATCTTATAAAAGCGGATATACCGAACAAAAAATTTATATTCAACTATCTTGACAGGACAGAAAATAATCTAATGTTAAGTGTCGGAAATCTGAACATTTATGAACCCGAACTAAAATATCAAAATGCCGATTTGGCTTTTGGCGGTTGGTATGAAAAGAAAAACGATGATGACACAACTGCATGGACATACATTTCAAACGCTGCCAAGACAGGCGTGTATAAAATTGATGTGGTATTATCTGCGGATAATGAACCCGATGCAAAAAAAGAGCTGAACGAGCATATAGCCGAGTATGAAATTAATGCCAAAACAAAAACTCTTTTTCATAGTGTTGATTATAACATCGGCGATGTTATACGAATACAGATTGACGGCGTAACAGAAAAACGACTGATAAGCGGGGTAAATCTATGGAATGAACAAAGCTACGGAGAAGAACCGACACTGACAGAGATTTAAGGAGGGATAAACATGGGCGAAATATTGGACAATCAAGAAGTTACTACCCAAACGTTGAACAACATTGCAATTGACCTGGGGGCGACAACATTCAGCGCATTCTCAGGTGAAAAATTCGGAGTAGATAAACTGAATGACATTACAAAAGCATTGGTCGGCAAAGGTATCACACAGGGCGCCAATAAGTGTGAGCCGTATATATCGGGCGGTGACCTGTATATTAATACCGGCACAATTATTTTTTCAAGCGGTGCAAAAATACGAATCACAACATCGCCATTAAAAGTGGAAATACAAAACGGTACATATGTTTATGCGCTTAACAGCACCGATACAAATACGGCTGAGATTGTTGTATCGGAGACCGCGCCGACAACGGGTGATTTTGTAAATCTTGCAGCAGTGGACGCAAGCGGAGGCTTGACGGATTTACGGGAATGGGCGCAAAGTAATGTGCTGTTGGCAAGCAATCATTCGGTGACAAAGACAATTGATGCAAAAGCTGCTCCAATCACACTAAATGTTGGGACAAGCTGGACAACTTTGTTATGGTCTCATTCTCAGTGCCGAGGTACATCGTGGA
>CAKSGG010000225.1 GCA_934454215.1 uncultured Clostridia bacterium | reverse complement strand
AATCCGCCCCATTCGTTTCCCCATGTCTGCCGCATCGTATCCCGAAGCAGTTATTTTATCCGATACATTATTTCGTTCATATGTTTTAGCAAGTGATATTGACTTTTTTGCCCATTCAGCCGTCCCTAAATCAAGCGGCATAGAAACGGCACGGTCTGTAATCATAATCTCGCTTGTTATAGCATCCGAAAACAGACAAGGCAAATCGGCGGTTTGCGCCTCAACACCCGCAATAGGCAATCCCTCATGGAAAGAAGGGAATAAAAACAAATCCATTGCCTGATAAAATCGTGCTATATCATTTCTTGAACCCATAAATTCAATATGTTCCGAAACACCCTTTTTTATTGCATATTCACGAACACTCTCCATTGCATCACCTCTGCCGAAAAACAGAATAATAGTATTTTCTTCTGATTTTATTGCCTCGGATATAATATCAACCATAAAGTAATGATTTTTCTGCGGAATAAAATTTCCTACATGACCCAGCACCAATTTATTATCCCACCCAAATTCTGCTCTCACTTCATTTCGCACATTTTCATTGTACGAAAACAAATCTGTATCTATACCGTTTTTTATTATTTGAATTGTGTCATTATTTTTAAAATATTTTTCTCCGTATAGCCACATAGCTGCTTCCTGAGAACAAGCCAGCTTTATATTTGATATTTTCCTTACAAGCGGTCTGAACAAAAAATGAAAAATATCCGCTGCCTTTCCGCCAACCGAAGCGGTGTTGTGTGAGTGTGCGATAATCCGCTTAACACCTGCTATATAGCAAATTATAAAAGCCATAGGGTTAGCACACGAATTCTTATGAATATGTACCGCATCATATTTTTCTGTCTTTAAAAGCTTGTATAGTGACCAGCAATACGGCAGAACGGTTTTTTGAGGAGGCAAACGGTGTATTTTAACATTATTTTCCTCTAAAAACGGAATCAGTGCACTGTCAGGATATGTTGTCACAAATTCAAATAATATAGTGCTGCGGTCTATATTATTAAATAAGTTTCTTTGAAAAGAAGCAATCCCGCCAATGCTTTTAGTCAGGCTGAGATGCAAAATCTTTTTCTTGTACATTACGGCTTGCTCCTTGTAATATTTCTTTTTCTATAAAATCACAGCTTTTATTTATAAATGATAAAATTTTATTATTTACCGTTTCATACTCAATATCATCTGTAACTATGTCATGTACTTTGCCGATACCGCTTATCAATCGGCTTTCAAGTCCTACCGTCCTTAAGAATGATTCGATTCTTGAGTTTGTTCCGTGTTTTTGCGATTTAAAGCGATTAAACGCAAAAAAATTTTTGTTAAATATCGTTGAAAATGCGGTTGCATGAAACGAATCGGTACATATATATTCAGCATTTAAAATAAGCCCTATAAATTCATTCGGAGAACAGTCGGCAATCGGATAATCCACATTTTCATCTGAGGCAATGTAAGAGTCGTTATGTACTATTCCCAATACCGAAAGCCCTGTAATATGGGAAAGTTTCTCAACAAATTTACGGCATTCTCTTCCCCCTCCGAGAAAGTATGTAAAAATATATTTTTGGCTCGGACAGCGCGAAGTATCAGAAAGCATACTCCATTGATTTTTCGTAAGCAAAAAAACAGGGTCGCAAACTATATAAGGAGTTTTTCCCGTAAGCTCTTTTACTAAATTACAGCCGCTGCTTTCACGCACTGAAATCGCTGACAAGCGGTTCAAAAAAAGTCTTGCCTTTGATTTATAACATCTATCCAATTCGGCAACACCAAAGCTTGTTGCATATGAAACCTTTGGTATATTGTCCGGCACCCAGCTCAGTGTATAATATTTCGGAAATATGTTATCCGGCCGCCACAGCTGGTCACTTCCAACCACAATCGTATCATACATTACAGACAAATCAGTTAATTGTTTCAGCGAAGACGCACTTTCGTTTGAAAGCTTAAAATTTTTTCGGAAATCATCAAATTTTCTCACACGTTCGCTATACATATATCCGAGATTTCTGTAATTGATTTTTTGTAATACCTTCAAATATAACATGGGAAGCTTTGAAAACATCAAACCCAATTTACGGATATTATACAAATAGTATTGCTTTTTTTTAATATCAAGGTATGATTTCAATTCTTCAACAGATATAGTATCACACTCGATACCCCTTGCACTGAAGTATTCTTGCAAGGCATATGCTTGCAATATACTTCCGTAATTATTAATAAAATAACATGATACTATTCCTAATTTCATCTGTTAAACTCACCGCCCTTACAAATCAGCAATCATCTTCATAGTCTTATCCGCCGTTATTTTGAAATCAAACCTTTCGGATGACTTAATACATTTTTGACTAATATCATTTTTATTTTGACATTGCTTATAAGCTATAATTTCATCCGCAATCAATTCGGGATTTCTGCAATCTGCAAGCTTACCGTTAATTCCGTCTTGTATAATTTCCGAAACGGCACCTACATTTATCGCTACAACCGGCTTGCCTAAAGCTATATACTCAGCCAGGCACAGACCAAACCCCTCCCATTTTGAAAACAAAACAGCAACATCAAAAATTGAGATATATTCATACGGATTGTTCACCCAACCCGTAATTATTGTTTTATCTAAAATATTATTTTTTTTGAGAGCTGTTATAAAATCCTCTCTGAGCTCTCCGTCTCCAACCCAAATAAAACATGTATCGGGATGCTTTTTTGCAATATAACCGGCAACATCCGCAAAAAGCAGCGGGTCCTTCTGCTCGGACAATCTTGCGGCACAGCCGATAATGAAATCTTCTTCTTTATATCCAAACCGTGCTCTTTCAGCTTTGATTGATTTGCATTTATCTAAATCTATACCGTTATAAATAACCTCAATTTTATTTTTGCTGCAAATTTTATTTTTTAAGGCAATTCTTTTTTCATGTTCTGAAATCGTTACTATTTTATCTGTTGTCATTGCCAGAATTTTTTCCAAAAAACAATAAAACATCTTTTTCTTTGATGATATCGCCATATCAAATGACCAACCATGAGGATTGTATATCACTTTACAACTTAATCCCATTACAGCTATGCGGCCTATCGCTCCTGCCTTTGAAGAGTGGCAATATAAAACATTCGGATTTTCTTTTTTTATTATTTTCCGTATTTTCAAAACAGCCTTTAAGTCTTTTGATACCGATATTTTCCTTGGCACGTCCACATCATATATCTTACAGGCATTTTCAGGCAACAATTTTTTATTGTATTCCGATGAACATATCAATACTGTATCATAATTCTTATATGTATGTTCCACCAGCATCCTTGTATAAACTTCTACACCGCCGCCATGTGTAAGGGCAATATGTAAAACTTTACAGTGACCGTCCACCTTAGAACACTCCCTTTCCCGAAAGCACCCGCCTGATTGTGGCAAAAAAAATTTTTATGTCAAACTTTAAAGACCTATTCTTTATATAATATAATTCCATTTTCTGGCGTCTGCCATCAGTATATCCCACATCGTTTCTGGCATAAGCTTGCCAATACCCTGTAAGTCCCGGTTTCACACTGAGCAGAGTATTTCTGTCTCTTCCGTACAGAAATGTTTCTTCATCGAGAATGGGTCTTGGACCTATAAGACTCATATCGTTTTTTATTACATTTAAAATTTGCGGCAATTCGTCCAGTGATGTTTTTCTTAATATGTTTCCTATTCCTGTAACCCGCGGGTCATTTTCCAGCTTATATTCTTTTTTATATTTCTCCAATTCCTCAGGTGTTAAAAAATCCTCTAATTTATCAGCATTAACCTTCATCGTTCTGAACTTATACATATAGAAAGATTTCCCGTCTTTGCCGATTCGGGCAGATTTGTACAATACTGAGCCGCCATCCGTAATTTTAACCGCCGCCGCAATCAAAATATATATTATTAAATATATCGGCATAACAAGCAGCGACAAAAGTAAATCAATACATCTTTTCGTAAAGCAGTATATAAGTTTTTTACTTTTTATTGTTTGCTCCTTCATAATTAAAATACCATTAATATTTTGTCTAAGCTCAACCATATTTTCTCCTTTCATTCATTTTGAATTCATATGCTTTGTTAAATCTGCTGTAAGTCCTTTTTCATTCTTTTCTTAATACATCATCGCTGTTAATTTGCAAAACAGCATCAATTCCGAATATCAATTTGAATGAACCATGACAATACCAAATCTTTTTTAACTCTAATATTTGTATTTTGAATAACCGCTGTAATAATTTTTATAATATCTGCCGTATTTTCTGTATTTGCCATATCTGCTGTATTTTCCGTACATTTCCGTCTTAGGATCGACATTTTCCAATATAATACCGAGTATTTTTGCCTCTACTTGTTCTAACGAATGAACCATTTGTTTAATATCATCTACGTTTGAAAATCCTGCACGAACAGCAAGCAGATAACCATCAATTTTATCGGCAAGAACCGTTGCGTCTGTGACAACATTAATCGGCGGTGTATCAATAATGATATAATCATAGTTTTTACTGCATTCATCAAGCAAAGTACTCACTCTTGGTGTTGCAAGAAGTTCTGCCGATGAACTGCTGACATTGCCTGAAACTATAATATCAAATCCTAAATCGGTATTTTTTACAATTTCAGCATTATCGTTTATTCCGGCAAGGTACTCCGAAAGCCCTTCTTGTTTATCAATAGTAA
>CAKSGG010000224.1 GCA_934454215.1 uncultured Clostridia bacterium | reverse complement strand
GCCGGAGTAAAGATAAACCTTGCCTTTGTCGGCGTATAACGCATACTCATCATCGGTGATGAGATGGCTGTCAATCAAGTAGAACTCGCCGCCGGCTATGCGTACCGGATTGCTGCCGTTGGTTCCGGTATTATGGATGGTAATATTGTTGGCAGTAACCTTGCCGCCGTTGATCAAAAGAAGTGCCATCCCGTAGCTGGCGAGTGAAACTCCGGTTATGGTTCCGTTCCCGGTGAGCTCCAGGCTGCCGCCGTCAACGCAGATGCCGCATGTTACGGATGATGGGGATGTTGAAGAATAAATAGCATCCACTGTGGTCAAGGTTTTTGCGTTAGTGTCTAAAACCAAATAGTCTTCTGTGTTCGTCAGCGTGTTTTCCGCCGTACAATTATCAAGCAGTTTAATCGTTGCTTTGTTCTCGGCTGTGGTGTCTAAAGCAACAACCGCCGCCCATGCTGCATCGATTGTGGTGTAATACGCCGTGTTTCCGTTAAATGTAACGCTTGCTACACTATCACCCTCCGCAGCAAAGCCTGTTATCGGCATAACGGTGCACAGCATCGATATACAGATAACTAAAGAAAGTAAACCTTTCAATTTTTTTAACATCTTTTTGCACCTCGCAATTATATTTTCTATATTCACCGAAACGGTTTTTTACTCCCCGTTTTCGGATTTTTACAATACAGTTTATGTCTCGTCCGAAAACAAACAATTCTGCCTGATTGCTTATATATTATTCGTTTCTTTTCTGCAATATTTGTTCGGTTTTGATTCTCAGCAAAAGCAGCATATCAAACTCTTTTAAAGTAATATCAAGACCTTCTTTGTTAAACAGCGACAATGTCCTTAACAGATATTCCGTCCTGGTTATATCGTTTCTGCACAGCGCAAGGTTTTTAAGTTCTTCTTTCAGCTTTTTATTGGCATCTAATTCATAATTAAGTTTTGCTGTCTTGCCAAACGTTACCTTTTTATTCCTGAAAAACAATGTTTTCACCTCCGGGTAACCACTTACGTTTTAATTATATCAAAAAAGCAATCATTGCGGATGGTTTTGTGCGTAATTGGTCGATTTTGAAACCTAATTGGTCTTTTTTTATATTTCCCGCATTTTAATATCAGCCAACCGGTTCATTCGGATCATCATATGCCGGAACGGTTGTGATAATTTTTATAAGCTGATGCTCTGCGTCCCATTCAACGCGGCAGTCAAGCGCATCTGTTATATCGCGCAGTTTAAAATAGTTGTTGCCGTTAATATTGTAGCAGGTTGCTTTTATCGGTATTCCGTCATAGGTTAAAAATGCCGAAGAAGCATATGCCGTTCTTACTTCACCGTCGCCCGGAGCAAGCTCTCCGCCCGCCGCATCGTAATCATAAAAGCTTACCATATCAATTGAATTTGTTGCCGCATCAAATGTGATATCAAAGGTCTTTGCCGTACCGCTTAACATTTTTGCAATATCACGCAGTTTAAAATAATTGTTCTCATTTATGTTATACGCCAAAACATCATATTTTGTCGTGTCAACATATATGCCCTGAGTGTTTGCTGTTGTATTTTTACTGTATCCGTTTCCAGGATAAAAACTAAATGCCTCCCGTTCCTCTTCGCCTTTAAACAGATAGCGCACATTTCCGTCAAAAACGATTGTATATATTTTTGCTTTTTCCGTTTCGTCGGGAAATTCGGGATCGGGCACATAAGTAATATCTTCGATTTTATAGACATTTGCCCAGTCGTTTTCTTCCATTTTGCTCATTGCGCCGTCAGAACTCATCAAATTTTTTAAAAATTTCGCCGAAGCATAACCATTACCGTAGTTACACTGCTTATACAGCTCAAAAGCTTCAGGTGAATATACATATTCTCCGTAAGCTCTCCACGGCGAATCAATTACCATAACGCCGATCGGCTGTCCGAGCTGTGCTATGCCCGAACCGGAAGGAGTTGTTTGAAAATTCGTAAGATATTTAGTTTCAACATAACATTCTTTTGAGTTAAACCAAACCTTTGCAAAAGACGCGTTGTAATCCTTTTGGATAATATCAATTACCGCGCCTGTTTTTGCCTTTGCGGCGCTTGCGCTGTTTACATCGGCGCTGCTGTATATATTAATCGCTTTAGACGCAGCAGAATCGGCATTAACCTCTGCCGTATATGTAATTATCGGTTTCTTGGTGTTTGCAAGCTTCACATTTACATAATCTGCATCAACATAATAAACTCCATGCCTGTAATATATTTTGTAATGTCCGTTTATCGGTGTCGGATCTATAATCTGAAATGTCTGATTAATTTTATATACTCCCGATTTCACATAATCATTTGCATCAGGCGTGGTTTTAACCATCAGCGCAGCTGTCGCTTTTCCCGTAGCTGCTATTGCAGGAGGCGCAGCTAACTGATTATTGATATCTAAAATATAACAATATTTTCTCGGAAAAAAGTACACGCCCGGCTTCCAGCTTCCGTAAGGAATATACGGTGTTCCTCCGCACGGAGCGCCGAGACCGCGGCTTGTGTCAACACCGCCGTCACTCCAAACAGCAACCCAATTTTCATCATATGCAACAACGTCTAACTCACTTGAAGTGCAATTAAAAAACGCCCAGTTTGCATTATTTCTGCTATATTCCGAACCAATCGGAAAATATCCTATTGTGATAAGCTCATCAAGTCTTCTTGAGTGATAGTTTCCGCCGGGACTTCCCGGGTAACCGTCCGGATAAAACGATGCCCTTACCATGCCCTCTTTTCCATTATCACCAATATGAAGTATCGCTTTGCCGACAAGCGGAAGCGATGCCGGGCGCCTGTGTCTTGTCCATTCGTTCGGCACTTTAGCATATCCGTATCCGGCATTTTCTCCATCGGTTGCCTTGCTGCCGCCGTAAATATAATCGGAAAGAAAATACATATTAATACCGTGCTGATATTTTGTTTCATCAGACGGTTTTGTCTCTTCTTCATATTTTTTTTCGGCTGCTTCTGCTATCTCAAGCGTATCGGTTCTGTTAGCATATGCATACACATATCCCACTGTGCCGTTTTGAAGCTGAACCTTATGATAATTATCGGTCTTTTTGTCTTTTCCGTTGATATACGCCTCCAAAACCGTTAATTTATTGCCCTTATACACCACATCAATCGTTCCTGTAGGCGTTGGATTTTTTGTAACATTCATGCTGTCAAATTTCACATATGCTGTACAACCGTTTTCAATACCTTCGGCAAATACCGGCACGCAAACTGCTGCAATCATCATAACTGATGCAATCAATAAGCCTAAAAACTTTTTCATGACAATTCCTCTTTTCTAAAATTATTTATTCGGTTATTTCTTTTCTCTGCCAATTTTTCCTCGTTACATCTCGGACACCTTGTCAAACTTGTTGACCGGCTTTTCAGCTGCGTCTGCCACGAATGTCCCTTTTCGCATTTCCACCATACGGGAAAGCTGCTGGTATGACTAATTGTTTCGGGCGTAATTGTTTTGTTTTTTTCTTTGTCCCATTCATCAAGAAGATAGTCCTTTCCCTCTTTTTCGCAATAGTCTTTAAAATCCAACCATATCCGCCCCCTTTTCTTGACAATAATAATATCATATGCTATAATTATTATACATCGTACATCAATGTACGATGCAAGTTTTTTGCGAAATATTTTTAATTTTTGTGAGGTTTACCATGAACAGTAATAAAAATTTGTTTTCTATAGGCGAAATTGCAAAATCAATAAATATCACGCGCAAAATCATACTCAACTATGAAACAAAAGGACTGATAAAACCGGACGTGAAAGACGGCGTTACCGGAAACAGATATTATTCAATTGACACATTTACGCAAATCCGCACAATCCGCATATTTCAAAATCTCGGTCTTTCCCTTGACGAAATAAGAGAATATTTTAATGATAAAACGGATTTGCAGCCGTTAATTTCGCGTCTTGAAACTCTGCGTGACGAACTGACTTTAAATATAGAAAGGCTCTATGAACGAACAAGTAAAACACAGGATTTGTTTTCTGAAATTCGTATTGATGCCCAGACTGTTTATTGCCGCACATACACCACTCCCTCAATTGAAGAAAAAAGCTCAATTTTAAGACAAACCGCTTTGGAAGCAATGCGTATCTACGGAACAGACACAACAAAAAGAATGTATTTTACGCAGTTTCCCATAGAAAATCCAAATGAAATTTCTTATGCCGTTGCCGTTCCGCCCGAAAGCAATGGAGATTATATATTAAATATTCCGGCCTTCAACGCCGTTTCAACATATTATCACGGCGCATATGAAAATCTCCCCAAAGTCAGAGAAATGCTTATTGACTATGCAAATCAAAATAATATAAAACTATCAGAATATTGCCGCCATGTTTACCTTGAAGGACCTCCGCAGCACAAAGATCCGCACAAATTTATAACTCAGGTTCTTATTCCGATTGAAGAATAGTTTTTTATATGTTATAAAAAAATCGGGGATCGTAAAATCCCCGATTTTTTAACATTCTTTATTTATTCAAAATCTCCGAACATAATAAGCATAGGATAATCTTTAACAGGAAGATTGTTTATTTTATATACCCCGCAACTGTCTTTTTCATACATATCCTCAGGCAACTTATAAATGCTTCCGTCCATTAAATCAACTATTTTTATATCGTCACCTTTATACACTGCCTGAAGCGATATTGTAGA
>CAKSGG010000223.1 GCA_934454215.1 uncultured Clostridia bacterium | reverse complement strand
GTATACACACTCTATATGCGGACACCTGTAATCTATTATTTCAGCTTGTACTCCGATTTTCACAAGGATATTTTCCAGAGCAAACGCCTGAAGAATTGCTCCGTAATTCAAAGCTCTGTGAAATGTAATAACTGCCGTTCGCTTATTCATTTGCTCTTCTCCTTTTCAAAAATTTTCTTGGGCACACCAATACAGCAATTGCACCGAACTTTTTTCTTATGCTGAAATTTTTACTGAATAAATACGGAATTAAATTTTTCAGCAGAAATTTTTTATAAGATTTACTTCTTATTTCTTCATCATAATCAGCCATAATGCGAATCATAGTCGCACACTGCATTGTTTTTTCGAGATTGATAGCCCGCCGCAGATCTTTTTCTTCTTTTGGAATTCTTCTCAATATTTTTTCACAAGCATTTACAGCATCACACCATTTTTCCTGAAAAGCTTCTGCTTGTCCGCGTTGTGTAAGTGTACCCATACTGCTGTTTTCATAATAATATAGCTTATCATTTGACACGCAGGCGGTATTTTCACTTTGACAGCACATGATATAGTCGAATAAAAACATCAAATCTTCTGCCAAAGCTTGGTTTTCGTCAAATTTAATATTCTTATTTTTTATAATGTCTGTTTTGAATAATTTTCCGCCTATATATCCCTTAATTCCGTCTGCCTCATTAAACAAACTCAATTGTGTTTCCCGCCGATTCAGTACGGTTACTTTGTTTGACTTCCCGCCGTCATCATTTCTTAAAAGTCCGCAGACAGAAATATCACAGCAATATAATTTCAAATTGTTCAATAAAACAGAAATGTAATTTTCGGAAATACAGTCGTCAGAATCCACAAAGCAGCAATAATCCCCGAACATCATATCTATTCCTGAATTTCTGGCAGAGGAGACTCCTCCGTTTTCTTTATGTAAAACACGAAAGCGTTTATCTTTTTTTGCATAAGCATCGCATATTCTGCCGCTATCATCCGTAGAACCATCATCAATCAAAATAATTTCCAAATCGGTTTCCGTTTGATTAATGATACTGTCAAAGCATCTGACCAGATATTTTTGCGTATTATAAATCGGAATTATAACAGAAACCACTGTTTTTACCTCCTGACGATTTTTTTATAATGACCATAATCTGAATGCAAGTTTAGGTGTAAAATAAGTAAGCAGCATACCTATTTTCTTTTTTACACCAATATATGGAGTCTTCAAATATGTAATCATATTTTCTTTTATATACTTACGCATATTCCTGTATTCCTGCGTATTACTCCCGTCATAATACGCCAGAACCCGAACAGCGGTAGAACTATGCCACACCTTCATCATTTTAATTTGTTCTTTAAATTCATTAAATCCTTTATAAGAATCATCAATAATTAAATCAAACACATCAGCATAATGAAACCATTTCTCCGCTGCCCTGTTATTTTCGGTAATTCCCCGTATGATACCGGTATTTTCTCTTGTTATGTAATAATAAGCACAGGAAGAAGTATAATACCCGCTCCTTGCATATTTCATATATTCATAGTTAAAATAATGGTCTTCAAACAGATACTTTTTTTGAGCCGGAAACCGTATATTATATTTTTTGATAATCTCATTCTTGTATAATTTATTCCAAACAAAAGCACCATACGAACGATTAACCGGTATCAGCATATTATTCAGAAACAACTCATTATTCATAAGTTCATCCTTGCGTTCTGTACGGTACTTTTCGTTCCCGTTTTCATCTTCAAAAATATATCCGCAAGCCGATATATCACAATTATTCATTTTTATTGCATTCAGCAGAGATTCCAAATACTTCGGACTGACATAATCATCTGAGTCAACAAAAGCTACATATTCGGCGGTGCACTTTTCAAGTCCCGTATTTCTTGCCGCTGCAAGACCGCCGTTTTTTCTGTAAACGATAATAAATCGGCTGTCTTGCCTTGAAAACTCCTCACAAATATCTGATGTTTTATCTGTTGCGCCGTCAACAACGACAATAGCTTCAAAATCGGTATATGTTTGCTTTTTCAAACTTTCCAAGCATTTTGCAATGTATTTTTCGGTATTATATGCTGCAATGACAACTGAAATCATATTTGTTTATCACTCCAAACTCACTTGATATATTTTGACTTGTTATTAATCTGCCGGCTGATTTTCGCAATTTCTTCTTTATACCTGAAATATATCCCCGATGAAAAACCGACAGATATAATATAAATATATACAGTTTCCAAGTCGTAAAGCGGATTTCCCGTAATACAATATGCCAAGAAAAACACTTGGTAACACAGCGAAAATGTCAGCACAATTTTTGTCTTATCGGGAAGGTGAAGCATATTCTTTGTACTTTTCACCGCAAGCTGTATCGTCTGTGTAATTGCGGATATAAACAGCGATATAAAAATTGAAAATCCTATAACTCCCGTTTCACATAATAACTGAAGAAAGACATTATGCGCATCTCGCAAAACAGAATCCTGATTATAAAAATTTACGACTTCTTTACTGAATTCACGCCATCCGATACCGAATATCGGAGATTTTTTAAAAAAATCCCATGCTATTGCATAAAGCTTAAACCGTCCGTTAGAAACATCTAAGGTTTCATTTTCCGCCAAAAACATTGCAGTTATTCTCTCAAAAGCAGACGCAATACCTTCTATATAAAACGAAAGAGCATATATAACAAGTAACATACTGCTGAGTATAAACAATACCGTTATTAATTTATTTGCAAAAGCGCCTTTTTTACATATAATATACGATACAAGCATTGCAAAAACCGTGAAAATAAGGGCTCCTCGTTTGCCGGTTAATATAAGAGCAAAAAAATCAGCTATCACCAACAAAACTTTCCACAGTATATTCTTGTGAGATTTCATAAAAAGCAGTGCAAATGACGCACATAACGAAATCGACATATAAATTCCATTCTGACTGTAATGATTTGACAGACCGACTGCATGGTGATTTTTTTGCACTTGCTCATATAAATGCGCCTTTTGACTTGAATTAAAATTCGGATATATATGTGTCATATAAAAATCAGTGTCAAAATAAAACCATAATGTTGCTGTAATATGCACAAGTCCGGCTGCCAGTATGCAGTAAAAAATAATATAAAAAAATTCTTCATCATACTTCATAAGTATAACAATTAAAACAAGAACTGCATATCTGATAATATATGTAAGATTTTCGTTAATATTTTTTGTTGTTACCAGCATCACAAGGAGAGTCATTATAAGCAGCCATTCCATTGGCTGTATTTCTATTTTATACAAACTAAGCTTTTTGTCCATCATAAAATATGCCGCCAACAGCGCTACCGCAAATCCCTGAATTACAAACATAGAGGCAGATGAAGCAGTAAACATAAATATGCTCATAAGCTTTGTATGATAAACATTAAAAATAAGAAGAAATGCCGATATCCACAACATATATGTGTGCTGTACCTTTTGAACCGAATTTATATATTTATCCATATCCGCACTCCTCTCTTTCTATTTTTTTAACCTTGCGGCTAAATTTTTAATACTGTAATACAGTCCAAGTTTCGCTAATATATTACGTAAAAGCTTATTTAATCTAACCCTCAATGTTATAGGCGTCCATTTATTAAAAAGCTCATCAGGAAACATAGAATCAACATCACGGAAAAATTTCTGTCTTTCGGGACTATGCGAAATACTTTTAAGCATTTCATTCGTATTATTGCACACTGTCTTAGTGTTGCCTTCACAAGCTCGCACATTATCCTGTATATTTTCAAAAATCATTTCGGCTTTTTCCGAATGAAGCATTACGAAAGTAGTTCCCTTATTATCATCAAAGTCGCTGTTAATCTCTGCTGCGGAAAAGCAATCCCAAAGTGTAAAATCACTGCATCGTTCAATTTCTTTAAAGCGGCAATTTGAACAGACCGGGCGGCAAATCATTCCCTGATAGAACAATTTAAGCATAGAATCATATTCCAGACCGTTATGGTACAAACAAACATTATCCCTATACAAGCTCATAGCAGTATGAGTGTAGCCCGAATATTTATCTCTGAATAAGACTTTATCAAATTCACCGAATCTTTTCTTTTGATAATCTATATATTTTTCAAAAACGAGCGGCGAAGGAATGCCACGGCATACAACATCAACCGTAATGAGGTTTTCGCCGGCATCCGGCAAAAACTTTTTTAACCCTGCAACCTGACAGGGCGTGCCCGAAAAAAGAATTTTTTTCCCTTCAATTAGATAATCCTTTATTTTCAGAAAAGTATCTCCCAAATAACTTTGCGAATATTTGGAGTTTCTGAATAATGCAAGTTGTTCAATATTATAAGCCGGCATATGACAGACACGGAAATTTTCATCCATTCCCGCACCGAATACAATTCCGCCGTTTTTAATAACATATTCTGCAATAGCAGTAAACGCTCCGCCTGATGTACTTTCGCGGCGAATCCTATCATCCTTATGCTGTACGACAAAAACCCGCCTGTTATAATCGGTTGTCTTTGGTTTTGATTTTACAGGGCATACAGATAAACATTTTCCGCAGTTTATACAGTTTTTATTGCCTATATACGGATAATAGAAACCTTCTTTGTCACTTTCCATCGAAAGGCATTTTGCGGGGCAAACACAGATACAGGCTCCGCAGCCGCTGCAATCGGTTTTATTTACCAAATTTATTACATTATTGCTGCTCATAAATCC
>CAKSGG010000222.1 GCA_934454215.1 uncultured Clostridia bacterium | reverse complement strand
ATAAAGAAAGAGAGGTATTAAAACATGGAAGAAAGTAAAATAACGTACATATCGGTGGACAAGCTTCACCCGCACCCCGATAATCCGAGAAAGGACATCGGAGACATAACGGAGCTTGCAGACAGTATCCGTCAAAGCGGAATATATCAGAATTTAACGGTTATTCCTGCAACGGGGTATTACTACGGGGACTACACCGTAATAATCGGTCACAGACGTTTGGCAGCTGCAAAGGCGGCGGGACTTAAGGAAGTACCGTGCGTGATTACGGAAATGTCCAAAAAAGAACAGCTTGCGACAATGCTGCTTGAAAATATGCAGAGGTCGGACTTAACCGTACTTGAACAGGCGCAGGGTATGCAGATGATGCTGGATTTGGGCGAAACAATAACCGATATTTCGCAGAAAACAGGCTTTTCGGAATCCACCGTAAGACGCAGAGTAAGGCTGTGCGGTCTTGATAAGGATAAACTGGAGAAAGCACAGGGACGGCAGGTTACAATGGCTGATTATGACAGGCTGTTTGAAATTGAGGATACGGATAAGCGCAATGAACTTCTTGACAGTATCGGCACAAACAATTTTGAATGGGCGCTGAGAAATGCAAAGTCAGAGATTAAATGCGAAAAAACATTCAAGGAGCTTATTGCAATATTAAAGCAGTATTATCCCGAAGTCGAAGAAATTAAAGATGCATCGGGTCGTAAATATGTAACCGATGTAGACGATGAGGATAAAATAAAATCACTCAATCTGACGGGCAAAATATATTACCGTAAATACAGCTATACAAATTCATTGGGGATTTACCGCGATTACACTGATGAAGAACTTGACCGTCAAGATAAAAAGCGTATCGAGGAAAGCGAAAGAGAAAACAAACGCATAGAAATTGCTGAAAGGTGCGAGAGTGTATACAATAATGCACGTGAATTAAGAAAAGAGTTTTGGCGGACATTTAATCAAGGTAATTTCAGGAATGTGCAGTCGGCTATATCGCAAATGACAGTGAGGGCAATATTTGCGGTAGCTGAACATTGGAACGGTTGTGTGTTGATTGACCATGAACTTTACGGCGATGTTACCGACAGCGAATTTGATTCACCTTTGGAAATTTCGGATATAAAAGGCATTAACGGAGCGGCAAAGCTTGCATATGTAATTCTTGAAACAAAGGCATATGATGTCGTAACATATGATTATTACGGTAGGTACAAGCGAAATACAGACCTTGAACATTTGTATAACGATATGGCAGAGTTGGGATATGAAATATCCGATGAAGAACTGGCAATGTTGGACGGAACACACGATATGTATTTTAGGGAGGAACAAAACAATGATTAAAGTAAAAACAATCAAAGGCGACGCTGATATAGAAATTAAAGGCGGTGCGGCTCAGATTATGGCAGAACTTGCGTATATAAACATTAGAATTATCGACAGTATTTGTGAAAAAACAGACACAGAGCAAAAACCTCTTTTAGGTTCGCTATGCGGGGCAATGAATACTTACTATGATTTAATAGGAGGCTGGGAAGATGAACAAGCTGACGCAGATAGCGAGCAAGCTTAATGACGAGGGATTGCGAATATTAATCAACACGGCAAAAAGTCTGTCGATTACGGAACGGTATAAAGCCGATAACAGGCAATTAAGCTTTGACGAGGAAACGGACAAAGCTGTATTAATGGCAAACGGAGGTAATTAAGATGAGGGAAACAATAAGCGGATTTGCGGCGATAGTGATATTCACACGCTTGCAGGAAATGGGATTATGTATATGGTTTGCAATGGTTGCGGCAATATTATTCGGTCATATTACGGCTTTGGCTTTTGCATATATGCTGTTGTTTGACACAAAAAAAGACCGTCCGCATAAAAGGAAGTTCGGGCGGTCAAATAAATAAAATTCAATAATATTATAGCAGTAATTTAACGAAATGTCAAGGGGGAATATAAAAATGTATAAAAATACGGATTCGGCGGCTCTGTATGCAATGGAAAGCTGCCGGACGGGAAACTATGGGTCAGACTACCCGTGGGGCGATGATGAGTATGAGGAATGCCCTGTATGCGGAGCTGTTGACCCCGACCAATTCTATTTAATAGATAACGAATGTGTCGGCTGCAGCAGATGTGTAAAATCTGTTGACAGTTTACGGGAGGTGTAAATATGATAAGCAAAATACCTACATTAACAATGACACATGATGAATGGTTAAGAGAACGTAAAAAAGGCATAGGCGGTTCTGACGCAGGCGCTATATTGGGTTTAAATCCGTATAAGTCCGCATTTGATGTATATGCGGATAAAAAAAGCTTGACAGAACCCCAAGCCGATAACGAGGCAATGCGGCAAGGGCGGGATTTGGAGGACTACGTTGCACGGAGGTTTTCGGAACAGACAGGCAAAAAGGTACATAGAGTAAACAGCATTATATATAATTCCGAATACCCGTTTGCATTTGCCAATATAGACAGAGCCGTTCAAGGTGAGGACGCAGGGTTGGAGTGCAAGACTACAAAATGCCTTAACCTTAAACGGTATAAAAACGGTGATTTCCCGTCCGAATATTATTGCCAGTGTATGCACTATATGATGGTGACGGGATATTCAAAATGGTATCTTGCGGTTTTGGTATACGGTGCCGAATTTAAGGTATTTGAAATAGAACGTGATGAGAAAGAGATTACGGCACTTTGCAGAGCAGAATATAACTTCTGGACAAACCATGTTATAAAATCGAAGCCGCCGGCACCCGACGGGTCAAAGAGTACGGATAACGTCATTGCGGCAATATATCCGCAGAGTGATATAATGGGAATTACATTAGAGCCGCTTTCGGACGAGCTGAAACAATTAAAAGATGTCAAAGCCTTAATATCGGAATACGAAAAAGAGAAGCGAAGACTGGAACAAAGTATTAAACTGTATATGAAAGACTGTGAGGAGGGTATCACTCCCGAATTTCAGGTCACATGGCGGACGCAAATTTGCACAAGCTTTGATGTGGACGCAGTTATAAAAGATTATGTGCCGGAGGGTACAGACTTGTCGGAATATCAGAAATCAACAAAATGCAGAGTATTTAAGGTAAAGGAGAGATAAACATTATGGGAAAGATAGCAACAGCGGCAAATAACGCCGTATCAAAAAAAGAGCCGGAAAACCTGAGCGGTTGGTTAAGGCTGTATAAAAACCAAATCGCAAAGGCATTACCGAGCGTGATAACGCCCGAAAGATTCGTAAGAATGGCAATGACAGCATTAACGGGAAATCCGAAATTACAGAACTGTACGCCCGAAACCTTTATAGGCGCAGCGCTTACAGCGGCACAATTGGGCTTAGAGCCGAATACTCCGTTGGGGCAAGCATATTTGATACCGTACGGAACTACGTGTCAGTTCCAGGTAGGATATAAAGGCTTACTCGACCTTGCAAACAGAAGCGGGCTTTTGAAGAACGTAACAGCGCAGGTCGTATATGAAAATGACGAATTTGAATTTGAGTTCGGCTTGGAACCAAAGCTGAAGCATAAGCCGGCAATGAGTAACCGAGGTAAGCCGTTGTGGGTATATGCAACATATCATCTTACAAACGGCGGATATAATTTCGAGGTAATGAGTATGGATGATGTAAGAAAGTTTGCAAAAGAAAAATCAAAGTCATACAATAACGGACCATGGCAGACAGACTTCGAGGCTATGGCTAAAAAAACGGTTTTAAAAAAAGTTTTAAAATATGCACCGCTCAAATCCGAAACAGCTTCGGCGGTAGCGCAGGACGGCGGAACATTCAATCTTGAAATAAAGGACGATGATGTGAATGTAATACCTGTATCATATGAAGATGCCCCCGAAGAAACGGCTGGCGCTCTGCCGACCCCCGAAAATGATGTATTTGTTGATTCAAATACGGGTGAGGTAGTACAAGTATGAACAAGGTAATATTAATGGGACGGCTTACGCATGAGCCGGAGCTGAGACAAACGGCAGGCGGAACAATGGCGGCGAGGTTTAATCTTGCCGTCAGCCGCAGATTTTCAAAGGAAAATAAAACTGATTTTATCGGGTGTATTGCATGGGATAAAACAGCGGAGTTTTTAAGCAGGAATTTTCATAAGGGCAATATGATAGCGATAGCCGGACGAATACAGACGGGCAGTTATCAAAAGGACGGTCAGACGATATATACAACAGATGTTATGGCAGAGGAAATATATTTTACGGGCGAGCGCCTGAACATAGGAAATGCACCCGTTCAGACAACGGGAAATATAGCCGATGATTTTGCGGATATTGCCGCCGATGAAACCGACCTGCCGTTTTAAATAAGGAGGTTGCAGAATGGCACAAAGACCAACATACTACGATTATATTAGAAGCTTAGCTAATAGGATGACGGTAGAATATGTTTCCTCTAATGCGCAGTTGCTTTATCATACGTTGTTAATGCTAAACAACACAGCGCATTGGGAGACGTGGTTCCCGTGTACCGATTACTATATTTCTAATTTAATGCATATGGGAGTTAAAGCCTTTAAAACAGCCCGAAACCATTTAAAACAGCTTGGCGCAATAGACTTTGAAATATCAAAAAAACGCGGTGAATGTACCCGATATAGGGTTTGTGATGAATTTTGTAATGTTGTTTGTACATATCCAACGCAACAACAAACGGCACATCAAAGGGAACATCAAACGGCACATCAAACGGCACATCAAACGGCAC
>CAKSGG010000221.1 GCA_934454215.1 uncultured Clostridia bacterium | reverse complement strand
TGGTATATACAATGATTATGGTAAATATCTATGTTCGAGCAGGTATTTGAGAGGCAATAACTCAAAGGGATTTGACCAATATAACGATGCATATGATTATATACTCAACAATGGAGATTTTCCGGAGGTATGTGATATACCGGACACATTTCCGTTAAACAGAATTATTTATTTTAAGAATATGCAATGATGGCTTACCGCAATCAGATAAAACTAAAGGAAGGAGACAAATTTTTTGAAAAAAAGCATATTGCTGCTTGATAATATAAACGGAAATTATTATCAGGCAATATTTCGGAATAACCACGGCAGAAAAATATATATAAAGCTTTTATACAATAACGGGAATGTTATAATTCATGACTGTTTTTATATAGACAGACCTCGGAGCGGAAATGTATCTGTTCCGAAGCTGTGGAAAACAAAAAAATGTAATAGTGATAATCTGCTTAAAATTATAGAGAATGAGCTTGATAAACATTTTTACGGAGTTCAGATTATAAATTCTTGCGGGAATATGTCAACCGAGGATTATATTAAGACAAAGCTTTATTATATGGAAAAGGAAAAGTATCGGTTTTTGATTCTTGTTGAAAAGGATGGTGTTTTATATACGAGATTTAAAAACCGCGTACACAGACTCATATATATTAAATTTAAAAATTGCGGCAACGGAAAATGGGTAATATGCTCTTGTTATTACTGCGACAGAAAAACAAAACGGGAAAAAGCGTATATTACTCCCGCGGGTCTTAACACAATATATTTTGATTACAGCACAAAAAATATATTGAATATAGTGAATGAAGAACTTAACTGTAATTTTACAGATGTTATAATAACGAAAGACAGTTTTAATTTTGAAGATAGTTTACTGCCTGTGTGCGGCTGCATTTAAACAAGCCGTATATGCATAAGATTAATCGGAGGCGAAAATAATATGTCGGAGTACAAAGATATTAAGAACAATACATATAAAATTGAGCAGAAATGTATTCTGAGTGAGGAAGAACGCAAACAGGCTGAGGAGGAGATAATAGAGGGGTTATACCGCATATTTGCAAAGAGATAAAGAAAAATAAAACAACCCGGAAGGAGGTGAATTTGTATGGCTATTGCCCTGTATGCAAGAAAATCAATAGAGCGCGAAAACAGTATATCCTGCGAAACGCAGCTTGAATACTGTAAGTCGGTTATAAAGCCGGAGGAGCGTTCGGAGAAAACCGTTGAATTTGTGGACAACGGCTATTCCGGCGGAAATGTTGACCGTGACGGCTTTCAAAAAATGATGCGTGAGGTTGAAAAAGGAAAAATAAGCAAAATTATAGTATACCGTCTTGACAGAATAAGCAGAAGTTTATCTGACTTTGTTAATATTTTAAATACATTAAAGGAGCATAACGTTGAGTTTATAAGCTCGCAGGAATCGTTTGATACATCATCGCCGTATGGCGAAATGATAGTTAAAATCCTTATGATTTTTGCGGAGTTTGAGCGAAAAAGCATAATTGAAAGGGTTACGCAAGCCTATGCGCACAGAAGTGAAATGGGCTTTTATATGGGAGGGCGCAGACCGTACGGATTTCGGCTTGTCCCCGAAACAATTTACGGAATAAAGACAAAAAAGTTTGAACCCGTACCGGAGGAAATCGAACAGATAAAATACATATTTGAAAGCTATGCCGTGCCGAATGTAACACTCGGAAGGCTGCTCAAAAATCTTGTTGAAAATGATATAAATCCGACAGAAAACGGTAAATGGACAACTGCGAAGCTGTCAGCTATTCTTAAAAATCCCGTATATGTCAAAGCAGACAGCAAGGTTTATGGCTATTTTGAGGCACGCAATGCGAATATAGTTAATCCTCCGGAGGAGTTTAACGGCATTTTCGGGATACAGCTTTACGGAAAAACAAAGCATAACTATGAAAGTTTCGATTGGTCAGATATAAAGGTCGTTCTGATGAAGCATGAGGGCGTTATCGAAAGCGATATATGGCTAAAATGTCAGATGAAGCTTGATAAAAACAAACAGATACGAAATGCCGTCAGCAATAAAACTTCGTGGCTCGGCGGCAAGGTGATATGCGAAAAATGCGGCAGAACAATGACAACGGTTAAGGGCAAAGTAGGAGGATGCAACACAAGAATATACTTTAACTGTACAGGAAAATCACATACAAGGCGCTGCAGCGGAACAAAAGTAACGGTATACGCCGAAAATCTTGAGGAAACCGTATACAGCGAAATTGGGAAAAAGCTCACGGAGTTTAAATGCACGGTGAAAGAAAAAGACAATACCAAAATCACGGCAATCAACGAAATCAGAAATAAAATAAAAGCGATTGAGCTTGATGAGAAAAAGCTCGCTGATTTGATATTAAGCAGCAGTGTAAACAGTGATTTAACGGAAATATTAAACACACGTGCGAACCGACTTAAAACGGACAAACAAGCGCTTTATGAGAAAATATTCGAGATAGAGGAGGGCGGAATGAATAAAAAGACCGCAATAAATCTGTCAAAGAAGTGGAAAAACGCTTCCTTTGAGGAAAAACGCGGCGTTTGCGGAGTGCTGATAAACCGAATTGTTATAAGTGAAAACGGTGATATTACGATTGAATGGAATATTTAGAAAAATGACGGAAACCCAAGTGCGGATTTCCGTCATTCTGTGCATATAAGGCAATCGAACTTAAACATTGACCCTGCCTGCGGCATGGGCACCGCCGGCATCACCGTGTTTATCGGCAAAACCAAATGAATAGAGTTTGCCGGAAACATTGAATTTCAGCCTGAAAACCTTGTTATTAAGCGACTTTATATCAAAGCCGTCAAAATCAAGAAATGCTTTTGTGCTGTCAACCTTGAATGTATTTGATTTTGCGAGCAGCTTTCCGTCAGCCGATAAAATTTCAACCGAAACTTCGCCGATCGCATTTATAAAAAACGATTCTTTGCCGCAAAATGTCATTTTACGTGTTGTGAGGGTGCCGTTTCCGTTCATTGAAACAAAGCCGTCGCGCCGCAGCTTTGCAATACCCGTTGCGCCGCTTCGATATAAACCGTTTACGGACCATGAGAGTTTTTTATATTTTTTATCACCTGCAAAGCCGATATAATATATCCAAAGCTCATCTCCGTGAATTAAAAGAACGCCGCCGACCGACTGGATATAGCCCCTGTCCCATGAACCCTCATACATTGAGGCATTTATAATACTGTCGCGGCACGGGCGGGAGAAGTGGTAGCCGTCACGGCTATACATTGGCATAAGCTCTGTAATCTTAGGCACGCCGTTTGCTTCGGTTACATCATTTTCGGGGCCGTATAAAATCTGAAACATACCAAGCATTATGCTTTCATAACCCACGCAGTCAACATTATATAGCTGCGGCTTCATTCCGATATAAGGATTCGGAGCGTCAAGTTCATCGCTGCACATCCATTTGTGACATTCATCCTTTGACCATTCTGCGCCGTCCAGATAGTTATCGCATTCGCGATAGTCACGTGTTCTGATAAGCGGAACTGCATCTATGCCGTTCCATATGCTGCGGATACTGTATACCCATTTTTTGCGAAACGGGTTATAAAATATTGTGCTGCGGTCAAACATATTCCCGGTAAGCCGAAAATCTCTGAAGTTTATTCCGTCAGCGCTAACAGCAACAATTCCCGGCAGCTCCGCACCCGGGTTTCTTAAAAACAGCTTATATTTTTCATCTTTCGGGCAGTCATAATCTATAAAAACAGTGGTGGAGTCGGGGCGCAGATAATTTGGGTCGCCGCCCTTGAATTTATCAAGCTCAAAACCGTCATATTTAAGAATAATGTTCGTTCCGTTATCGTCAAGTTTAGGGCGCACCCAGTTTATGCCGTCATTAGATTCGGCATAACACATATTTTTGAGCCATGTGGCTTCATACCACATTTTAAATTTTTTGTCTTCCTCATCAAACCAAACACCGCCGCTTTTCGGACACGCAACAGGCGCACCGTCGGTTTCCCACGGAGTTTCGGGGTGCAGTATTGGATTACCCTCAAATTTTTTTGCTTTATGATATTCTGCGGTGAGGTCTGTTTCCCCAATCAAGAAATCATCGACAAGAAGCTGCCGCCCGACGGATATATCAATAACTTCAGGAGGATTTTTCAGATACGGAACACTTTGGGCGTCAACTATTTCACGAGTTTCCGGCATAATAATGTTGTTATACAGTTTTTCCATGGCACTAAACTCCTTAGTATAAATTTAAAACTTGTTTTCATATATTTTAACCGCGCCGAGAGGTGCGGCGTTGTTGCACACACTGTCATCAAGGCATATTGTGGTTTTTCCGAAATATTTTTTAAATAAAAGGCTTTCGGGAATACGCAAGGTGCGCTTGCCGCCGAACACAAAACGGTCGGCTTTGACTTTTGCAATTCGGTTAAGTTCGCCCGAAAGAACTGCACCCAAACAAAAACTGTATATCTCTGTTTGGCTTTTTCCAAGTAAAATATCCATTATCCGGCACTTGAAAAGTGTTTCGTTAATTCCGTTTTCAGTTGCATATTCAAAGCCGTCAGACAAAGATTTTTCATCAAAGACTTCAAAATACTCAAAGCTTTTTCCGATAATTGTGCTTTTTTTGACTGCCTCAAGAAGTTCCCCGGTCATCATGGTAAAGAAATCGAAAATTTTTCCTCGACTGTCGGTTAATATACACTTTGAATGTGTACCGGGGAGTATATATG
>CAKSGG010000220.1 GCA_934454215.1 uncultured Clostridia bacterium | reverse complement strand
ATTATTTAACTGTTTGAAACTAATTTATTATTTCCTTCATCTCGTACTTGCAATAACCTTTTCTAGGTATTTTGCAATACTCATTTTTAGGTATATTTTCCTTTGTGTCTACTCTTTTATGATTATTATATACTCAATATTGATTTCATTTATTTTTCATGTTATTATAATCAATAACGAGTATTAAGAAAGGAGATATTGCAATGGCAGGATCTAAAATCATCAAGCAATTATTAGCCGAAAGAAATATGAGTGTTAATGAATTAGCTGCCAAACTTGACATAAAACCTCAGTCCATGAGTAATAAACTATACCGTGATAGCTTTTCGTTTCAAGAAATGTGTACTATCTGCAATTTGTTAAATGCTGACTTAAAAGCCATTACCCGTGATTCTCATAAAGAATTTTTGTAAATATAATATAGGAGTGACATTTTGAATATTAATATCAAATATCAATTATGGGAAATCCGAACAGAACAACAATTGAGCAGTAGACAACTTGCAAAATTGTCAGGAGTGAGCAAAACTACAATTAATGACATTGAAAACCATCGTCATTCGCCAACTATTTACACATTATGTTTATTAGCAGAAGCATTGCAGATACCACCAGAAAAATTATATTCTTACGAAATAATACCATAATTAAATTGTCAAAGGATGCACCTTATTCTTTTGTGTGCGTCCTTTTTTGGTGCATCTCTGTTTGATCCTTAACGCTCTTTTTTATAAATTCATATCAATAGTCTCAATATTTCTTTGTTTTAGTATATATAATTCAATGGTACTTTCATCTTTTGGCATTACTGCGGCGATCTCTGCCTTTAATATATCCTTAGAAATTATTGTTTTATTTGTAACGGTGGTTACGAGGTCCTTTTCAGGTAAAATATAAACCTCTAAACGTACTCTATTACCTGTTGCTTTTAAAAAATTCTTTACTTTCATTTCTTTTTACTCCTTTATCTTTGTTATCAATACGCCCCAACCTCGCAGAATCGTTTTTTAGGGCTTTTATATTGATCATTAACAATTTATACATTCAAACTATTAAAATCAATTTATGCCCATGCTGCGTGAGTTTTAGTAATGGTTGACGTTATAACATCAGCACATTTTACGTCTTAAAATTCCGATGTGGGAATATTTTATAAATAAAGGTGGGGCGTCGGTCTGGTCCGCATTTTATATTTTTATGTTTCAATAGCGGGGGGACTATATTTATTATGCTATTTCCAAGCTCTCCAATGCTTTGTTATGAATCCTACTTACTTGTGATCTGCTATATCCTAATTGATCCGCTATCTCTTCCCATGATAACAGTTCTATATATCTCATATGAATTATGCTGCTCTCAATTCCATCTGGAATATTTACAATTACACTTTCAATATCAGCACAAGCATTCAACATATCTTTCTTTGCTGCTTCTATTCTTTCAAGAATTATTTCAAGTCGTACCATTTCATCAGATAGATCTGTTTTCCTGCTGCCCCTAGGCGTATCAGAATATACTATTGCTTTAGTTCCGTATAATCTCATCCGTAAAAACTTTTCTTGTTTCTTTAATGAATTGTATTTCTCATTTGCTTCTTTATATCTGTTGAAATAAACTTTCTTTTCTTCAAGTTCTTTATTCAATTATCATCAACCCCTATCATTCATCCCCATATCGTCCTTTCAATGCTTTCAACATAACACCTATATCCATTGCAGTTAAATCATCTACTGTTTTCCCGTTACGTTCACACCAACTATTCAAATTAATCTTATGCTTTTTACAAAGTTCTTTTATTGTATCAAGCTGTGCCTTTGATGCTTTTTCTTCTGATACTGGTACATAATCCATATTTTCCTCTTTCAACCAAAGATTAAAGCCTAACCCTGTATTAATGGCTACACACTTAACAAATGATCGGCACGCACTTGCCCACACTCTAGCCTGTGTCATTGAGTTTGCTTTTACTGGATTCTTTCCGTTCATTACTGAAGACTGCATATAATACACTTGATCATCTATGTACACTTTGATTCTTGTTTCATAACACTGATTAAGATTCTTGTTCTTGTCATAAAATTCCTGATCACTGCAAAACAAACTGCTGCCTGTTTTCTCATTCTGACAAAGTTCAAAATATACTTTTTCAGCTCCGTTCTTTCTTAAAAGATCTATACATCTAGCCCAGTTAAGATATAAGAACCCCTCTCGTTCCTCACAATAAGGAGCAACGTCAACTTTCACTAATTCACCATATGCTTTTAACATTTGTATCCCTCTCTTTCTTCGTTATTTACTTATGTATTCTTCATATGCCCGATCTATTCGATCACTCATTTCTTGATCTTTTGGGTCTATGTTATGTGCTACCTGCTGAAAAAACCACTCTTCGAGTTCTACCCTTAGTTTTTTATCTGACGTTACCAGATCCCACATAAATTCAAACACTTCTTGTTTATCTTCTTCGTGCGTCCTACATTCATATTCTATTTTTCTGATCGCAGGTGTTCCACTTTCCAGACATTCATACCCAAACGATCCGTTATACTCATAACCTACCATTTGCACCACCTACTAATATTTTTGTCAGAGTCTGACAAAGTTCCCAACATCAACTTATCCTTATCACTAATGAAGTTTGTTTCTCATGTAATAATAAAAAGTGCTGTAAATGATATAACCACTATATTGTGATTCCACAAATTGCATCTTTAAATCATAACGTTCTTCAAAACTCTTTAGACTCGCCATATATGACACTGGTTTTAATTGTGTATTATAATTATGTTTCATAATATCGTTGTATCCCTGCGGATTCTCTACCATCAAGTGAATACTGCAACCATTATTCCTAGCTTTTAAAAATTCTTTTTCAAAGCGATCTCGATTCTGTCCTAAATTTCCACTTAATTCTTCTAAGCTATTCTTACGTTCTACTACGATCTCCTTATGAAAATACAGCTCATTACCAGTCAAACCCTCAACCTTTGGCAGCATAAAACTATAATCTCCAAATTCTAACGCCTGTTTTTTATATGCAATTCCTTTTTTATTAAAATAGTCGATAATATGACCATTATTTTTTTCTCTTGTATCAACTAATATGACCATTTCTTTTGATAACTTTTTAATCTGATCATATGTCAGTTTGCAAATACTAACCAATCTTTTTCCCCTTTCTTCAAAATTCTGAATAATAACTATCAATTCTATGTTGCAGTATTATAATCTAATTGTATTTACCATTCTTAACCTCTTCTAAGTGTTCCAGTATCCAATCAAATTTAGATTGAAATGTTTTATTTTCTGTTAATCCTTTTAGATAATCACTATTTTCTGCATTGGCAAATGCTTGTCTATAATCACTTTCTGTATATCCTAAACAGATACATTTACTTAAAGATGATGAATAGTCCATATAATTTTCAATTGTTTCATATGACTTACAAATAGTATTAAATAATTTCACTATTTTTTCAGGTTCAAGTAACTTCCCTATATTATCCTTATCTATACTATCCTTACCTAACCTACCCTTACCTACTCTGTGGAAACCATTGGTTGCCATTTGGTTGCCATTTGGTAAACCAAAATCTTTATTTTCTAATTCTTTTTCTATATCGTTTGATTTATCTGGTAAACCATCGGTTGCCATTTGGTTGCCATTTGGTAAACCAACCGCTTCCATTTTGTTTCCGTTTTCTGTAAGTATGTATTTTTTAGTAGATTCGTCAATACTGATCTGCTGCCTTTCCTCTGCGTAAACCGTTGGTTTATATCGGTCATTTCTTATTTGGTTATTTTGCAACCAGTCTTTTATAACTACGATCCCCGTATTAAATCTTATAATGAATCCGTTATCAATTAACTCATCAAGATCTTTTGTTGTGCTTTCTGTCATTTTGATAATTCTCATAGGCGAACCAATAAAACCGTCATCGTCCGCTCTTACACCCAATTCATAATATAAATATCTCGCATCTTTCGACATACAAGCAAATTTATCCGTGTCTACTACATCAAGGCTGAACATTCTACGTCTTGCCATCTTTCTGTTACCTCTTTCTGTAAAATTGTTACTGTTCTTTTCTCCTGCTACCTGTGTTTGCCTGATCTGGCAGCATCCTTATAGATTCTTGTGTTAACCCTGTATCTTTTCTAATCATCTGATTACTCAACGCCTGTCAGCTCATTCAAATATTGATCAATCTTGATCTTATCCCATAATGTACGTCTACCTATCTTGACTTTAGCCCCTGCCTCAATTCCTAACTTTGTAGCCATGTTTCTACCTAAATTGGTATAGGCTCTCAATTCGTTCGTGTCCATTAGTCTTGATTCTCCTTTTACTGTGATGTTATTTCTACTGTTCATGTAGATACCTCGCTTTCTTTGGTGCGTTATTATGTGTTATTACCTGTTACGGATATATTTCAGCATGTTTTTCTTTTGTTTGCAAATTTTACTAATCAACATAATTTTCCAGATATTTGAAAGTTCTTATTTTTTTAAAAATCTATAAACTAAATGCATCTAAATGCTTCTTAGTGAACTTTATGAAGTTTCAGTGCGACCTTTATGAAATTTTATTATTAATCACTCACGAACTATGAATTTTATGAATACATCAAAAAAAGAAGCCCTTTTCTGGACTCCTTGCACTTATTTTTATTCAATTTTCAAAAATGGTACAAAAAGTGGTACACTAACCAACCTTTATATACAAAAATCCCCCATTCTATGCCAA
>CAKSGG010000219.1 GCA_934454215.1 uncultured Clostridia bacterium | reverse complement strand
GTATTGCGGCGTTTGCTTTTCCTCAATTCCTGTACCCGTTCCCATTGTTCCTTTGAAATAATCGGCTCCTGTGTATCATTAAAAATTGCCCAATTTTCTTTTGGGTTGTCCAATTTCTTTTTAAGTTTATAAGATTTTGTGTATGTCTTAAAATTTACCGTGCAGCCTATGTATTCCATTCTTTCTAAAATATTCACAACAGACTGTTCGTTCCAATGATACGGCTTGTCCGGCAAGGTTTCACCTTTGAGCTGTGCATAATATGATGTTGTTGTCAGAATTTTTTCATTTCTTAAAATCTTTGCAATTTGCGTAGGACCTTTTCCGTCAATGCACAAATCATAAATTTTTCTCACAATTTCAGCCGCAGGTTCGTCAATTATCCATTGCTTTTTGTTTTCGGGTTTTTTCATATATCCGAAAATCGGTTTTCCCAAATGCTCGCCGGACATTCCCTTTGACTTAAACACAGCACGAATTTTTTTACTTGTATCTTTTGCGTAGAAGTCATTAAACAAATTGCGGAACGGCGTAAAGTCATTATCGCCTTTAAAGCTATCAACACCATCGTTAATTGCGATTAGACGGACATCATTATCGGGAAAAAATATTTCCGAAAAATAGCCGACTTTCAAGTAATCACGACCAAGCCTTGACATATCCTTTACAATAACGGTTTTGACTTTTCCGTCCTCAATATCCTTTATCATTTTCTTGAAAGACGGTCTTTCAAAATCAGTTCCGCTCCATCCGTCGTCAATGTAAAATTGCGGCGTTGGATATTGATTGTCATTTGCATATTTTTCTAAAATTGCTTTCTGATTTATAATACTGTTGCTGTCGCCGTCCAAGGCGTCCTCTTGTGATAATCTGCAATAAAGAGCAGTGATTGTATCGGGCTTATTCATTATATAAATCCTCCTTTTCATTGCCCGACAATACAGAGTGTATATCAGAATTATACCGTGCTTTTTCTGAATTGTCAGCCCCTTTTGATTTAATTTTTTCCGAAAGCATTAAACGAATTATTTTATTGTTTAATGTTTCCGTACCCGAAAATGATGTTTCAACCTCATATATTGCACCGCCTATTTTGTACCTCGTAACATAGCCGCAACTGTTTTCTTTCTTATCCATTCAAACCCTATCCTTTCCGTAAAAATCGTTAAAAATGAGAGTAGCAAGCAAAGCGAGTGAGTACCCACTCACCAAAAATCAATTTTGTTTTGCCTGCCATTCTTATGGAATAGCAAGCAAAGCGTGTGTAGCCACACACGGCAAATTTGATTTTGAATTTTTGGGATATTCCCAAACCCTTTTTGATGAAAAATTTTCTTTCACCCTCTATATATGTAGTGCAGAAAATTTCGTTTCGGCAACCTTGAAAGCAAAAATTTTTTATCTTATTTGGTCCCTCATATAAGTAACAAATAAAATGCTGAAAAAATAACTTTTTACGAAAATTTTTTCAAAAAAATTTTTACTTGTCCCTCTGTTACTACTACACTCAAAAAATGATTTTTGCCAAAGTTTTTTGAAAAAAATTCAGTCAAGACTCGTGTGCGAGAGGTTAAAAATATTGTTTTGATATAGGTAATGTATTTATATTAAATTTGACTTGAACGGCGTTAAGACTTCTGTTATGTTGTCTGTTATATGAAAAAAGTATGTGTCAGGATTTATGCAATTTTACGAATTTCAAAAAAACTCTTGACTCTACAACTGTTATAGAGTTTATAATATAAGTAGTCTAAAAAAGAGGTGTTTCACAAATGGAAAAAAATCTTACAACAGGCAGTGTACTAAAAAATGTTGTGTTCTTTTCGCTGCCGTATTTACTTTCATATTTTCTGCAAACGCTTTACGGAATGGCGGACTTATTCATTATCGGTCAGTTTGAGGGCGTTGCAAGCACAACGGCGGTTTCCATCGGCTCACAGGTCATGCATATGCTCACGGTTATGATTGTCGGGCTTGCAATGGGAACAACGGTCAGTATCGGGCAGGCTATCGGCGCTAATGACCGCAAACAGGCGGCACAAGATGTCGGGAACACGGTAACTCTGTTTATGGCAGTAGCCATAGCTTTGACCGCTATACTGCTGATATTTGTCCGTCCGATTGTTTCGCTTATATCAACACCGGCAGAAGCGGTTAACGGAACGATTCAATACCTGACCGTTTGCTTTATCGGAATACCTTTTATTACGGCATACAATATTATAAGCTCTATTTTTCGTGGTATGGGTGACAGTAAAAGTCCTATGTACTTTATTGCTGTTGCGTGTGCCGCAAACATTGTGCTTGATTACTTTTTTATGGGCGTGCTCAGGCTCGGTCCTGTCGGCGCTGCACTCGGCACTACCGTTTCACAGGCAATAAGCGTGGCGGTATCGCTGTTGGTTATTCTGAAACGAAAAGACCTCATTTTGAAGAAAAGCGATTTCAAGCCATACCGCCCGGTTGTGGGAAAAATCTTAAAAATCGGTGTGCCTATTGCCTTGCAGGACGGTTTTATCCAAATTTCTTTCATCGTCATTACGGTCATTGCTAATCACCGTGGCCTGAACGATGCAGCGGCAGTCGGTATTGTAGAGAAAATTATGAGTTTTCTGTTCCTGATCCCGTCCTCCATGCTTTCCGCAGTTTCCGCACTTGGTGCGCAGAATATCGGAGCAAATAAGCCGGCGCGGGCAGTAAAAACTCTTCGTTGTGCTGTATTACTCGCCACCTCTATCAGTTTTGTGATTGCTGTGGGTGTTCAATTCATTGCGGAACCTGTCATTGCGCTTTTCACGGATCCATCCAGAACAGATGGCGCAGAGGTCATTCGCCTTGGTGGGCAATATCTGCGAGGGTATGTGTGGGACAGCTTTTTCGCCGGTCTCCAGTTCAGCTTCAGCGGGTATTTCTGCGCTATTGGTCGCTCCGGTTTCTCCTTTTTGCACAATGCGCTCTCCATCGTGTGCATTCGAATACCCGGCGCATACTTTACATCCAAACGTTTTGCAAACACGCTTTTTCCAATGGGGCTTTCCTCTGCAATCGGGTCGCTCTTTTCGGACATTGTGTGTCTCGTCATTTTTGGTTTACTCACTCGAAAAGCAAAGCATAACCTAAAGGAGGGACAGCATGAATAAAAAACTCTTTTCCATTGGGGAAATGGCACGGCTTTTTCACCTGAGTGTCAGCAGTATCCGCCATTATGAGAGTTGCGGATTGATTACACCGGAATATGTAGACCTGAACACCGGTTATCGCTATTATAGTCCACGTCAATTTGAGGCATTCAATACCATCCGTTACCTTCGTGCACTGGATATGCCGCTGGATGACATTGAAGATTTCCTGCATGACCGTGAAGTGGACAAAATAGAAGAAAAGCTCAGCCGTCAAAAAGCAATCGTTGCGAAAAAGCAGCAGGAGCTTGCTCGCATAGAGCGGAAGATCGATGCGCAAATGCAGCGTCTTAGTGATGCACAGAGCGTCGTATTGGGGCACATTGAAATTGTGCGTGTCCCAGCTTGCCGCATTTTTTGGACAGAGAATCACACCACAGCACAGGAGCCTGAAAGCTTAGACTTGTCCACCTGTGATCTTGCAGCGGCACAAACCGAAGCTATCATCTTTCTCGGGAAGGTCGGCTTCAGCATTTCTGAGCAGCACCTCAAAGAAAAGCAATATGAGCAATACGATGGGACATTTCTGCTCCCGGATGAAGCGGACCGATTTGACGGTGCGCTTCTCTCACTGCCGGAGATGCTCTGCGTCCGCATTCGTTTTCGTGGACATCACCTTCAGTCTCCGGAGCAATACCAAAAGCTGGAGGGATTTATAAAGGAGCACCACCTTCAGATATGCGGATTTTCCCGTGAAATTACGCTTATTGATTACGGCATTACGAATGACACGGAAAAATTTGTGACCGAGATATGTATTCCGGTTAAATGAGAATAGACGGAGGAAATGAGTATGAAATTTATTATTGAGAAAGAAATTTTTGAAAAATTACCGAAGGCTTGTTTTGGTGTTGTTATGGCAAAAGGAATTGATAACAGCAAAGCATATCCGAAGATAGAGCAGCTTTTGGACGAAAGCATTAAAACAGCGGCACAACGCTTTGCAGATAAAAAAGTTAAAGATGAGCCGGATATTTTGCCGTATAGAGAAGCGTTCCGCACACTAGGGATAAATCCGAACAAGTATCTTTGCTCTATCGAAGCACTGTTTACCCGTATCGCAAAAGGAAAAGGTATGCTGCATATCAACCCTGTTGTGGACTTGGGAAATGCAATGTCCTTAAAATATACGCTGCCTATGGGCGCACACGATTTAAGCGGGTGCAGTGAAGATATTTGTATTCGTCTTGCACAGCCCGATGACACCTTTCTGCCTTTTGGCGGCAAAGCGAACACGGGAAAATCACTTCTGCGTCAACAGATATTTTCTTCCCGATTGACGGATTTACGGACATTAACCGTGACAGGCTTATTTCTGCACGAGATGAACTGCAAACACACTTGAAACAAATTTTTCAATGTGAAGTTTTTATAGGATTGGTAGATATAAATTGCCCGGAAATAGAATTGTAATTTTATATAATATGACCCGATAAATCTGGGTTTATATAGTATAAGGCAATCCGAAAGGGTTGCCTTTTATGCTCTCAAAAAAGCATTACATAAATATCCACGCTCACCGCCTACTTCGGAATTGAAATTAACAAAACAATTCAATTTCGGAGGTTAGGAAAATGGAATATACAAGTAAAGAAAAGGAACATATAACACATTGCTTTGACAGCTTTTGCAA
>CAKSGG010000218.1 GCA_934454215.1 uncultured Clostridia bacterium | reverse complement strand
ATAGCCGATGATGTAACCATAGTGATCCTTCGTGTTCAGCGAAGGCCGAGAGCCACCGCTGTGACTACCGGAGCTGCTCTTAATCGTGTAGGAGACAGAGGGCTTGGGGAAGACCGCGATCTCCTGCTTGTCCTTGTAAAGCGTAGCACTTTTGTTGGTATAGATTGGCGTCTTGCCCGGCTCGGTTTTATTGTCACCGTTCAAATCTTCCACACCATAGGTACCCGGGTTCTTTTCGCGGGTGGTCAGCTCGAGCTTGTAAGACAGCGTGACCTCCGTTCCGGCAGGAATGTTCTCCTTGATCTCCCACTTGAACTGAGCCGGTGTCTTTGTCTCATCGTTCTTGTCGGTGTAAGTCACCGTATAGAGATCTGTTCCCCCTGTCTCTGTTCTGAAATGATAGAGATTTTTATTTGTCGTATCCTTTGTAACAGAAAGTTCTGTGCCATTAACCTTCAAGGAAAGCCCGTCCATAAAGGTAAACTCGTTGCCAATCTGGTCGATCACATAGGAACCCGATTTAACTGCAATGGGAGCAGGATTCACTTCCCTTCCCTGTCCAGCATCACCAGTAATAACAGGAGTTCCCTCCTCCTTTCCGTTTACCTTCGGCAGCGTCAGCGTCACCGTCGTGGTCCAGTCGCTGGTGTTCTTCAGGCTGGTGGCGGATTTGAGCTGCTTGCTGTCCCAGGTAGAAACAGGGGCGGAGTTGATGGGATGATCCTCATCGCTATCCTTCACAATGGTGTTGACGATCTCGCCCTTGGGGATGTCATCTGCTTTGACGGTGTAGGTGACGTAGTAGGTCACAGTATCGTTAGCAGGGACCGTAGCAGTCCAAGTATCGCCCGTAAGCGTCACTTCCTGACCATCCTTATAAACTTTTACATCGCCCAGAGTATCCTTCAGCTGAGTGGAAGCCTGTGTGGTTTTCTTGTTTGTCACACTCACTGCCCAAACGATTTGTTCACCCACATGGGCAACCGTGTTGCTATCAAATTCTTTACCATCGACGCTAACAGTCTGCTTCGTAACGCTCAAATACGGAGTCTGGTACGTATTCTTGATGGTGATAGCCTCTGCTTGATACGGAGCTTCTCCCTTTCCAGGAACAGTAATCATCAAGGTATACGTATTGGAGTCATACTGCATCCCAGAAATCGGATTGGTCGCATCTTCCTGAACGGTGTAGGTATAGGTTCCTGCGGGCAGGCTCAAGGTGCCTTTAGTGAAGTTAAACGGAACAGTGTAAGTTGTGTCACCGTCTCCATTCGGGGTCCCGGTCCCCAAGTCACTCACAGCACCAAGAATGGACTGGGGGTCTGCCACAGTCACGCCGTTTACTGTCTTTGGCGTTACCGTTACACCGAACGTCGTGTTGTCGGGCAACGTGCTGTTCTTCTTTACCGTCAGTTGTTTTTGAATCAGTTGGGAGAGGTTGACCTTTGCATTTTCTGTATAGGTGTTCGTCACGGTCATGGTGCTCTTACCACCCGCCGTCACATCAACCGTAGCCGAGTTAGCCTGGTTATCCCCATACGTTGTTGTGTAGGTATAATCTTCCACATTCGCCTTTTCCTCGCTGACTGTGTAGGTGCCATCGGGGAGGTTCATGGTCCAGGTGAGTGTGCTATTATCTTGATCTTGCGACGTGGTATTGGCTTTCTTCAATTCTTTTGTTTCATTGCCCGCTGTCACTTTAATTGTGAACTCATCAGGCAACTTGTCCAGAGTAAGACCCACTACCTTCTTGGTGATCGTCAAGGTGCCAGTTGTCACTTCAGATAACGTATAAGTATATACTGTGTCGGCTGTTACAACAGTATTCTCAGTAGGAACAGATTTTCCCCATGTGCCGTTTGCAGTAAAACCCTTACTCGGTGTTACTTCATTGGCCTCTGTGCTAGGAATTTTTTTCAGCTCATTACCGGTATCTGTCCATACCCCATTCTCAAGTTTTTTTACTTGGATGACTTCCTTCTTCTGTGTGCTGTTGTCATCAGCCCAAGTGCCATTCTTAATCTCATAGGTCACTGTGGCCTCGAAAACATCGGGGAAGTTGTTCCCGTTTTCATCAAGGCTCCAAACTGCGTAGACAGTTTGTACAGTGGGAATATTGACCTTAGTAGTGATGCTAGATGCAATGGTAGTAGCATCATTCACATCAGCTTTCGTGAGCACGTTCTTCGGTGCAATAGACCAGCCAAGGAAAATGACATCCTTACCTTCACTCTTAGCAGGGGTAGGAGTATACTCCGGCGAATATTTCAGAGAATATTTGCCCGTTGGTATATTAAGCTCCTGCTTTGTTGTAGACGCAGAGTCCCCCGAACCAAACTGGCCACCGTTGGCATCGTAGGTCAAGGTATAGGTGCATGGCTGCCACTGGGCGTAAAGGTCATTGTCGTTGGCGCCATTCATAAGGGCAGGGCCACCAGCTACAAAGCTTGTACCATTACCATCAGACTGTGTATTCCAACCTGTGAATTTGTAGCCATTCTGCGAAGGAAGTCCTGTCTCCGTATAGGTCTTGGTAAAGAATTGCTTATAGTTTTCGATGCTATCACCCGGATAAGTCTGATCCGTTCCAAAGTTGCTGTGATAGGTCACGGTGTACTTTGTCGGACTCGGATTATTCCCACTAAATTGGGCTGTCAGCGTAACGTTTGCGGTCATCTGAATCTGATCGCCAGGATGATATTTCTTATTATTAGCCGTATCCGTCCAATATAGGAACTTGCCAGCGTTGTCGCCTGTATAGTTCTTCACCTTTGCAATGGTGTTGTACCAATACAGCTGTGAATCAGTAGCTCCACCGCTGTAAGTCACAGCGTAAGTATCCCCTTTGAGCACCGGGCGAATGGTGAGGTCTTTCGTCATTTGACTGCTGACGTCCACTTTCCCGTTTGTCTCACAGTTTACCCAATAGAGAACCGTTTTGTTTTCCGCTGCAAGTTTATCCGTTGCTTGCTGATAGACGTCTGCTCCGTTGATAGCCTGCTTGTAGTTCACCGTGCCACTGGTAACACCTTCCACATCTTGGATGGTCAATGTAAGAGTAATGGGAACCCACTTCGCATAAACAGTGATGTTCTGGGCAGGCATGGTCTTACCAGAGAAATCATACGGTGTCGTTCCGCTCGGATCGCTGCACCATTCGCCGAATTCGTAGCCATCAGGTGCATTGTCTGGTTCATAGCTTCCAGCGCCGCTAATGTCTTGTTCGTATTTGTAGCTATCCTTCTTTTCAGCACCATTACTAATGTAAACAACATCATAGCTGTTTCTAGTATAGTAAAATTTGGCGTTGTTATAATCGGCTCTGTTGTTCGTTCCTTCTTTATAGGTAAAGCCAGTAAGTGGATACTTGTCTTCCTTTGACACTTTATACCCAGTGCCTGGGCTAGTATCAGTATGATGCAATTTATAGGTTACATCACCCCGTGTCACTGTTCCACTCTCGCCGGGTAAAACCTCTACATAGTAATCAGCACTTTCAGACCCACTAGCGGTTTTAGGACCATAATACTTTGCTCCGCCTAACGGCATTGTTTCGATATTGACCTGGTATGGGCCACCATTAAACATGCTAAGATTTGTTGTCGTAGACCATGTTTTGCTACCATTTTTCTCTGGCCATTGGCTGCTGATGTCTGCGCCATATTTTGCAGTAATTTGAATATCTTTATATTCTTTCCATTGTCTGTTCTCACGGTAATAGAAGTGTATTGTATAACTATTACGCTGATAATATACATTAACAATCGTCGAGCCGTCACCTTTTATGGTTTGTTGCTCAATTTCTGTTGCTGTAAACCCTTGATAAGACTTTGCTGCTGCGTTCGTCGGGTCGCCAGTTGTCCCAGACAGCGGTTCACTTGCTATGTAGGAATACCCATCGTCGTTGGCGTTTTCCTGCCAGTGGATCACGGTGTATTTGGCCGTTGCAGGTTTCCAGAGTGCATAGAGTTTTGTATCTCCGTTCGGAGTAACTTCCGTTTGCTTTGTACCGTTAACTGTTAAACTCCAACCTGCGAAAGTATATCCCGCTTTTTTCGGCTCACCCACTCCACTCAACTTAAAGCTTTTCCCTTGCTGGACATAATGGGATGCAACCGCGCTGCCTCCCTGGCTATCAAAGGTCAGCCAGCAGGATGCGGATGCCGGATAGACGTTCATATCTCCCGTAACATTTTTTCCGTCAAAAGTTTCGTTGTCTTTCGTTTTCCAAATAATATCCTTATAGTCTTCTGGAATGGCAACTGCTCCGTTTTGAGCAACGCCAGTATATACAACTTCCTGGGATCCTTCTGCCGCCATAAAATAGACGTGAATCGGATTGTCGTTCTTCTTCCATTGTGCATAACACTTGATGGGGCTTGTTGGTGTAACAGTAACCTCGCCAAATACTACCTCTTGTCCACCTTCTGTTTTCCAGCCGGTAAAATAGTACCCGTTGCGTGTCGGGTCAGCTGGCCGGTTAAGCGTCTCGCCCATTTTCACAGTCTGTGTGTAGCATGGGTTTTCCGCAGTTTCACTGGTGTAGAACTCATACGTGGCAAAGGTTCCCTCATCTGGTGGTGTAATAGAGAGAAGGGATGTGTTCCCTGCCAACGCTGTCACGGGCAGTAGGGAAAACGCCATTGCCACGGCCATTAGCATGGCCACGATCTTCTTGCTCATGTCTTTCCTCCTTAGTTTTTTGATTTTTTTGGGTCTCGTGTGGTCCAACGCATCCCTCCTAAAACGTGCCAAAAGGTATACCTTTTGAGACTCGCCTTTATAACAACATAGTACAGCGAATATTCCTAAAAATCAAGAGCGG
>CAKSGG010000217.1 GCA_934454215.1 uncultured Clostridia bacterium | reverse complement strand
ATCCACTATGCACACCAGAGAAAGCAGTTCGGCCAGAAGATCGCTTCCTTTGAAATGGTACAGGAAATGATCGCGAATATGGTCACCAAGACGGAAGCGGCACGCGCGCTCGTCTACAAGGCTTGCTGGATGCAGATGCAGGGAGATAAGAGAGCTTCCATGTTCTCCGCGATGTCGAAATGCTTCGCTTCGGATACAGCGATGGAAGTCACCACGACAGCGGTGCAGGTCATGGGCGGTAATGGGTACTCTCGTGAAAATCCGAATGAAAAATACATGCGTGATGCCAAGATCATGCAGATCTATGAAGGAACGAATCAGGTACAGCGCCTCGTCATTGCTAATGAAGCTCTATATTGATCACAGGATAAAACGGGTGCGTGAAAGCAGAAGGCTTTCACGCACCCGTTTTTGCATGACTGAGCTGTAGGAAAACACGGATGCAATCGGAGAGTTTGACTTTACATGTGCTTTCAAACACGCTTCTTAAGTAGTTCGCAATTCGCGATTCCTTTTGCCTTTCATGGAAATATATGAGAAATCGAACATTATTGGGATAGGGGTTAGGAAGACATTTAATGCACAGTATACTGGCGTATACTATGTATTGTATATATTTTGCCTAAATATAAATTTCGGGGGGGGTGGATATAGAATTTAATGATATTGACTAAATGAACTTTGGCAATATAAGATTATAAAGGCTTATTTATTATGTAGCTCAAGAGAGGTGATTCAAATGAAAATTATGGGAAAATTAAGTGCATTATTGTTTTCGTTAGGACTTGTATCGGCGGGGGCGGGTACGAGTGTACAAGCAACATCAGCAGATATGGAAACGTTTTCTAATATTACAGATACTACCCCCATTATTTTACAAGAAAATATGAGTCAGCAAATTTCATTTGAGAAACATTTGAATTTTTCGAGTGAGCCATTTGATAATGCTATGGGAGTTTATCACACTTCTCATTATTCGCATACCTCCCACAGGTCTCATTATTCTCATTATTCTTCTCGGTATTAACACTTTTAAACAAGCTGCTTTATTGTGGCTTGTTTTTTTATAGGAGATTTTTTATGGAGTGTATAAAGGAAATACAGGATGGTTATGAAATTATTTTATCAAAGAGACTTTATGAACGGGAAGCAATAATCTCTTTAGCATATAAATACAGTGGCCGTTTTGTAATATCACTTGATTCAATAGATAGTGAATATGTGAGTTTTAGTGTAAGGAAGCATAGCAATTTATCAGAACCAAGTAGAGATGATATAGAGAAAATTCTTGCTGACTTGCTGGATGAACAACTTAGGTTGGAAATTTTGCGAAGAACAAAAGAAATTCGAGATATTATTTATAAAAAGGCATTTGAACCATTGAAGGTAAAATGATATGAAAACCATACAATATCCATATTTATTTGAAACGTTTGATGACTCATTTCTATTAATCAATATGGTGGGAGAGCATATATTTTTATCCCCTGATGATTTCGAGTGCTTAATTTCGGAAAATTATGATAAATTGACGGAAAGAGCCAAAATCGGTTTATATAGCCATCACTTTATTAGTTCCGCGGATAATAAGGACTTAGTAGAAAATTTATTGGCAGTGAAATTAAGAAGTAGAAAAGATTTTTTACGATATTTTACAACTTTGCATATGGTCGTTTTAACTTTGCGCTGTAACTGCCATTGTGATTATTGTCATGCTAGCTCTAAAAATCTAGTTTCTAAAGAAACAGATATGTCCTTGGAAACCGCAAAGCATGTACTTGATGTGATTTTGCAATCGCCTTCATCTGAAGTTAAAATCGAATTTCAAGGCGGAGAGCCATCTTTGAATTGGACTGTTCTTGAATTTTTTGTTTTGGAAGGAGAGAAAAAAGTTAAAGAGGGATTAAAGAAAAGCATTTATTTTGTGATTTGTACTAATTTAATTAATTTGTCTGATGAACAAATTGAATTTTGCAAAAATCATCATGTAGAAATATCGTCTTCTTGTGATGGCCCTAAATTTTTTTATGACTTACATCGACATGCATTAGATGGTTCAAGTGCTTATGAACATTTTATTAAAACATTACAGAAGGTTCGAAAAATTAAGGGGGATAATAGCGTCAATGCTTTATTGACCATAACCAAAGATAATTTGCATCATTTACCTGAAGTTATTGATCATTATATGAAACTTGGATTTCATAATGTTTTTTTGCGTGCGCTTAATCCTTATGGATATGCAAAACAGAATGAAGCACAATTGGGCTATTCTTTAGAAGAGTTCGTACAAATATATAGAGATGCATTGGAATATATTTTTACAATTAACCAGAATGGGACATTTTTTGCAGAGTCTTATGCTGCTCTAATATTTGAGCGAATCATGACTCCTTTTTCTACCGGATTTGTAGATTTGCAGTCTCCTACGGGAGCTGGAATTGCTGGTGCTATCTATTATTATAATGGTGATGTATATCCATCTGATGAAGGGCGTATGTTGGCAGCTATGGGCGATTGTCATTTTAGGATGGGAAATGTATATTATGATGATTTTAAGACAATTTTCTCATCGAAAGTAATGAAAGATTTAGTACAAAATAGTTGTGTTGAATCTATGCCCGGATGTTCTACTTGTGCATATAGCCCATATTGTGGTGCAGATCCTATTCGGTATTATACAGAATCTGGCGATTTAATGGGGAAACGATATGATAGCGGATTTTGTAGAAGAAATAAGGGCGCAATAAAAGTTATTCTTGATATTATAAAGGAAAATGATCCTAAGAAAATCGCAATTCTTTGGTCATGGGTTCAGAGAAGGCCTTTGGAGGATTGGCAATGTGGCAAACACGAGGAATAGGTACAAATATAACCAAACCAATTATTGCACGCTTTTCTAAGAAAAAAATAAATTGGTGGGAGATATTTTCAGAAAAAACAATAGGACTTTACACAAATCCTAAAGCAGGGAAACATTTGGCGGTAAGTTTGTCTGATCAGGCAATTGATGGATATGAATATCCGATGGTATCGCGCGTTCCTACAGCAGCACTAGGTGAACTTAACGAAGGCGACATATTGCAAATTATGCCAGACGGAAGAATATTGCGTGTGTATAATGTTCAATCGAAGCAAAATGTTTTATTTATTACAGAAAAATGTAATTCAAGGTGTATCATGTGTCCGCAGCCGCAAAAACCTATTGATCATGATCAGGAGGTTTTGAAGATATTGTCTCTTTTACCAAGGGAAAGTGTAAGAGAAATTTGTGTAAGTGGAGGAGAACCAACTGTTAATGCCAATTTTACTAATGTTATGAAGACATTGGCAAAGTTTCCTAATGTAGATCCTATGGTATTAACAAATGGAAGACGATTTAGTGATTTTGAGTTTACCAAAAATGTTATTGCGAATGCGCCTTTTAACACGCAATATGCAATTCCTTTGTATTCGGCTGTTCCCGAAATCCATGATTCTATCGTCGGTGCTAAAGGAGCTTTTAGAGAAACCATCATGGGATTACATAATTTAGCAAAATTTAGAATCCCTGTGGAAATCAGAATCGTATTAACTAAGCAAAATATTACAGGATTGGTTGATTTAGCGGATTTTATAGGATGGAATTTACCTATGGCTGTTCATGTTGCCTTTATGGGAATGGAAATACATGGACGAGCAGATGATAATAAAGGAAAAGTTTGGGTAGAACCTGCTAATTATATGCAGGAGTTAACTATAGCGGTAAAAAATATAGCACATAGAAATATCCCTGTGTCAATCTATAATTTACCATTATGTCTATTGCCAAAAGAATTATGGCAATATAGTAAAAGGAGTATATCCGATTGGAAGCAGGAATATCGAGTGGAATGTGAAGGCTGTACTCAACAAGATAATTGTGGAGGATTTTTTACCACTTCTGTAATCATTCCCCATGGAATTCATAGATTATGATCCTTGTTTTTTAAAGTTACAAATATATAGTTAAGTTCATATCAGTGTGTAGACTAATTTCTTTTGTTTTCAATTGTTGTATAAATAAAAATGAATATTGGGTTTCGATTCAATTGCTGGTCGGATGACTGATTCACACCATTATACGTACATAATCTAATGCTTTGAGACCTGCTTCCCCAGTGGTGCTTTGATTTTGATGCATCGTGTTGCTTTCTTTACCGTACCCATAGAACCTGCTGAACCCTTTATTTCAAACCAAAAAAAGACCGCTTACGCGGTCCTTTTTGGTTTCTGTCATTATTCCCAAGCAGGAACGATGGTGCCTTTGTATTTTTCAGCGATGAATTTCTTGACGGATTCAGACTGATAGTACTTGACGAATTTCTGATAAGCCGGCTGATCCTTGTCCTTCTCGCGGGCAGCGATGATCATGACGGCGAGCGGGGTATCCTTGTCTTCGAGGAAGATGCCCTGGTCTTTCGGGGAAAGTCCGGAGCTCATGACGTAGTTCATGGTGATGACGGATGCATCGACATCAGCAAGGCTTCTTGGAAGCTGAGCGGCTTCGAGTTCCTGGAATTTCAGGTTCTTCGGGTTTTCTACGACATCTGCCGGGGTGGCTTTCATGCCGACGCCTTCCTTAAGCTTGATGACGCCTGCTTTTTCGAGCAGCTGGAGACCACGGCCTTCATTGGTCGGGTCGTTCGGGATGGAGACGGTAGCGCCGTCCGGCAGATCCTTGATATCCTTGTACTTGTTGGAGTAGACGCCCATGCGCATCAGGATAGCTTTGCCGATAGAGACAAGGTTTGTATTGTGCTGCTTGTTGAAGTTCTTCAGGAACGGTTCATGCTGGTAGACGACGAGGTCGAGATCGCCGTC